>JBAXLL010000015.1:0-14280 GCA_037134835.1 Verrucomicrobiota bacterium | reverse complement strand
AGACGGGGTTTGCCGTGCCGCCGACGTCGCCGTCGGCGCGGTGGGCTCTTACCCCACCTTTTCACCATCACCACGCGGTTGCCCGCGAGGCTGTCTGTTTTCTGTGGCACTGTCCGTCGCCGCGCCTTGAAACGCGGCGCCTGCGCTCGCCTTGCGGCTGGCGCAGCGTCCTGCCCTGCGGTGTCCGGACTTTCCTCTCCGAGGATTCAACTGGCGCGACGTTACCCGCGCCTTGGGATCAAAGAACTCGGAGCGACGGCCAGGCCCCGAAACCAAGGCGGACAAACTGCCACGCTGGCGGGGCGTTGGCAAGCTGCGAACGCGGGGGGAGGCGCGGATTGCCCATGGGTTGTTGGTTATCGCCTATTGGATCATCTCAAACCGGCGACCCGCTGCACCTCCTCGGCCCAAAATGGCCCAATCAGCGTCAACCACCAATCCATAGAAAATTTCTAGACCGCCTCCCACCAGACGATGCGGCCGCATTGGTCGCAGGTGGCGAGCTTGTCGCCCTTGCGGGCGGCGGAGTCAGCCTCGCCGGAGATTTTCAGGTGGCAGCCGCCACATTTGCCGTCGTGGATGACCGCACACACCGGCTGGGTGCGGGCGGCGACGCGGTCGTAAAGCTTGAGCGCCAGCGGATCAAGCGGTGTGCGCGCCCCGGCCACCGCCGCCTGGGCCTCGGTCAGCTCGGTGCGGAGGGCGGTGTCGCGCTCGCGCAACGCGCGGATGCGGGCCTCCTGACCGGCAATGTTGGCCTTCATCACGGCCTCGGCGGCGGCAAATTTTTTCCTGGCCTCGTCAATGGCGAACATCACCTCCAGCTCCTGCCCCTCAAACTCACCAATGGCCTGCTCGGTGGTCTCGATTTCATGGCCGAGCGCCTGATACTCGTCGTTCTTCTTCACCTGTGATTGCTGCGTGCGGTATTTGGCGAGCTTGGCCTCGGCGGCGCCGATGTCATTCTCGAGCGATTTCTTTTTCACCTCGAGCGCCAGGAGCTCGGCCTTGGCGGTTTCGATGGCGGTCTTCTCGGTCGCAATCTTCCTTTCGACGGCGGCGATCTCGCCCGGTCCCGCCGCGATCTGCGCCTCCACGCTGAGCCGCCGCTGGTCGCGGTCTTGGAGGATGAGCAGGTTTTCAAGGGCGGGGTGGCGCATGGCGCGTCCGTTCATGCCGCCGCCGCCGCCAAATGCAATACCGGCTTCACACCCGGTTGGCGTGAGGCGCGGGATCCCTGAAAACGACCGGCGGGGGCGCACCGCCGGCCTTCATTTTCGCAAGCGGAATTTCGTGTTTTTCGACGAAAAATGGGTTGTCCGGCACCACCTTTTGCGATGAGATTTTGGTTTCAATTTTCATCACGTTTCCCCCTTCATGTCCGACGCCTCTGATCAGCCAATTCCCGCTCAAAATTCGGCTGCCCAGCCGGCCTACGACGCCGACCAGCTCGGCCAGCTCAAGGGCCTCGAGGCCGTCCGCAAAAAGCCTGGCATGTATATCGGGGGCACCGATGAACGCGCGTTGCACCACTGCGTTTCCGAGGTGCTCGACAACTCCGTGGACGAACATCTCGCCGGCCATTGCTCGCGCATCGAGGTCGGCATCCATGTGGACGGTTCCATCAGCATCCGCGACAACGGCCGCGGCATCCCGGTGGACCTGAACAAGGAGAGCGGCCTGCCGGGTGTCGAGTTGGTGCTCACCACGCTGCACTCCGGCGGCAAATACGGGCAAGGGGGCTATAAATTTTCCGGCGGCACCCACGGCGTGGGCGCAAAATGCGTCAATGCCGTCTCGGAGTGGTTTGAGGTCGAGGTCTCGCGCGACAGCAAGGTCCACCACATGCGGTTTGAGCGCGGCAAGGTGACGAAAAAGCTCACTGTCATCGGCAAGGCCAAGGGCACGGGGACCTTCATCACGTTCAAGCCCGACGCGGAAATTTTCCGCGAAACGACTGTTTTCAAAACCGACCGCATCGCCCAGCGCCTGCGTGAGCTGGCGTTTCTCAACTCCGGCCTCGAAATCGTCTTCACCGACGAGCGGCCCGCCGGCGGCAAAACCGAGACGTTTTTTTATAAAAACGGCGTCGAGGAGTTCGTCCGCCAGCTCAACACCAACAAGGATGTCCTCCACCCCAAGGTCATCGCGTTCAAGAAGGAGACGCAGCTGGTGAACGACGGGAAGCCGGTCGAAATTCACGCCGAAATCGTGCTCCAATACAACGACGGCTTCAACGACCTCGTCCTCTGCTACACCAACACGATCCACAACCCCGACGGCGGCACCCACCTCTCCGGCTTCCGCAGCGCGCTCACCCGCGCCATCAACCAATTTTCGAAGGCCAACAATCTCCTGAAGGAAAAGGACCCGCAGATCACCGGCGACGATGTACGCGAGGGCCTCACCGCCGTCATCTCGATCAAGCACAGCGACCCCAAGTTTGAGTCGCAGACCAAGGTCAAGCTGCTCTCGCCCGAGGTGGAAAGCGTGGTCGGCTCGGTCAGCTACGAGGGCCTGATGTTTTACTTCGACTCCAATCCCGGCGTGGCACGGCGCATCGTGGACAAGGGGCTCATGGCCGCCCGCGCCCGGGAAGCCGCGCGCAAGGCCCGCGAGACCATCCGCAAGGGCGCGCTCTCCGGCGGCGGGCTCCCCGGCAAGCTCGCCGACTGTTCCGAGCGCGACCCTGCGCTCTGCGAGCTCTACATCGTCGAGGGCGACTCCGCCGGCGGCTCGGCCAAGCAGGGCCGCGACCGCCGCTTCCAAGCCATCCTCCCGCTGCGCGGCAAGCTCATCAACTCCGAGAAGGCCCAGCTTGACAAGGTGCTCAACAACGAGGAAATCCGCACCCTCATCACCGCCATCGGCACGGGCATCGGGACCGGCGAGGACGAGCACGCGTTCAAGGCCGACAAGGCCCGTTACCACAAGGTCATCATCATGACCGACGCCGACGTGGACGGCTCGCACATCCGCACCCTGCTGCTGACGTTTCTCTACCGCCAGATGCGCGGCCTCTTCGACCGCGGCTTCGTTTACATTGCCCAGCCGCCACTCTACAAAATCAAGCGCAAGAAACGCGAGCAATACGTGGACAACGACGAGCAGCTCAATCGCATCCTCCTTGAGCTCGGCTCCGAGGATGTCGTGCTCACACGCCTCAAGGACTCCCACGTTTTTGCCCCCGCGCAGATCGACAAAATCGTCGAGTGCCTCGCCGCGCTAGAGCAGCTCGGCGCCGGCGTGACCCGCCATGGCGCGTCGCTGCCCGCCTATCTCGACCGGCATCATCCCGAAACGCAGGACCTCCCGCGCTATGTCGCGCGCGTCCGCGAAGGTAACAAGGAGACTTTTGAGTTTCTCCCCGACGACACCGCCCGCGCCGCGTTCAACGAGCAGCACGGCCTCAACGCCGACGGTTCCGACAAGGCCGACACCACCCCGTCCGTCGGCGAAAAGAAGCCAGCCGCGCCGGCCAATACGAAGCGCGTGACCATCCACGAGATTTTTGAGAGCACCGAGATGGCCAAGCTCCTCCGCGCCATTGCCAAGATCGGCTTGGAGATCGCCCGCTTCAGCGCAACCGAGGAGCCGCGGTTCATCATCACCGAAAACCTTGGCCAGAAATCCGAAACGAAGACCGAGCTGCGCTCGCCCCTCGACATCGTCTCCCAAATCCGCGCCAACGGACGCAAGGGCCTGAGCATCCAACGGTACAAGGGCCTCGGAGAAATGAACCCGAAGCAGCTCTTTGAAACGACCATGGATCCGGAAAAACGCCGCCTGCTCAAAGTCTCCGTCGAGGATGCCGCCAAGGCCGACAGCCTCTTCACCCTCCTGATGGGCGACGAAGTCCCCCCCCGCCGCCAGTTCATCGAGGACAATGCGTTGAATGTGCAGTTCCTGGACGTGTGAGTAGCGAGTAGTGAGTAGCGAGCATGGCAAACAAATCACAATCTTTCCGGGACGTACTCGTGTGGCAGAAGGCGCACGCCTTCACGCTGGCGCTTTATCGCGCCACCGAGGCGTTTCCCAAGCACGAGCTCTTTGCGCTTACCTCACAACTGCGCCGCGCCGCTACGAGCATCCCATCGAATTTCGTCGAGGGCTTTCGCAAGCGTACCACACCCGACAAGCTCCGTTTCTACAACATCGCCCAAGGCTCCGCCGACGAATGCCTCTACCAGCTCATCCTCGCCCACGACCTACGCTACGCTGACACCACCACGCTCCAAGCTGACATCGAAGAGGTCTCCCGCCTCCTCCAAGGCTACAGCAACGGCCTGGAGCGCAGTGTTTCCTGACTACCCGCTACTCACTGCTCACTGCTCGCTACTTTTCTCGAATGTACACCGGTTCCGAAAAACTTTCCTCGGCCAACATCACCGACATCATGCAGACGGCCTACATCGAGTATTCGATGTCGGTCATCATTTCGCGTGCTCTGCCGGATGCCCGTGACGGCCTCAAACCCGTCCAGCGCCGCATCCTTTACGCGATGCTCCGGGAGGGCCTGCTGCACAACCGTCCGTTCGACAAGTGCGCCGGCGTCGTGGGCGAGGTGCTCAAGAACTATCATCCGCACGGCGACTCCTCCGTCTATGACACGCTCGTCCGCATGGCCCAGCCGTGGGTGATGCGCTACCCGCTCATTGACCCGCAGGGCAACTTCGGTTCAGTGGACGGCGATCCGCCCGCCGCCTATCGTTACACCGAGGCCCGCCTCAAAGACATCGCCGAAGATTTGCTGAAAGACATCGAGGAGGACACCGTTGATTTTGTCCCGAACTACAAGGAGTCCACAACCGAGCCGACCGTCCTCCCGTCCGCGCTGCCCAATCTCCTGATGAATGGCTCGACGGGCATCGCCGTCGGCATGACGACAAACATTCCGCCGCACAATCTCGACGAGATCATTGATGCCACGTTTGCCATCATAGATAACCCGCGCATTTCCGTGGACGAGCTGTGCGAAATTGTCCGCGGGCCCGATTTCCCCACGGGCGGCATCATTTCCGGGCGCGAGGGGATCCTCAGCTATCTCCGCACGGGCAAAGGGATCGTCCGCACGCGCGGCAAGGCCCACACCGAAGAGCTCAAGGGCGGCATGGAGCAGATCGTCATCACGGAGATCCCCTACAACGTCAACCGCAACACCCTCGTGCTCCGCATCGCCGAGCTCGTCGGGGAGAAGCAGATTGACGGCATCCGTGACCTGCGGGACGAGTCGGACGAACAGACGCGCATCGTCATCGAGCTGAAACGGGGCGAGCAGGCCAAGGTCGTCATCAACCAGCTCTTTCAGAAAACCGCGCTCGAGTCCTCCTTCGGTGTCACCCTGCTCGCCCTCGACAAGAAGCGGCCGAAGCAGATGAACATCAAGGAGCTCATCGAGTGCTACATCGAGCACCGCCGCGATGTCGTCACACGCCGCACCAAGTTCCGCCTCAAGGAGGCCGAGGATCGTGCCCACATTCTCGAAGGCTACATCATCGCCCTCGATAACCTCGACGATTTCGTCAAAATTATCCGGGCCTCGGCGAACAAGGAGGAGGCCAAGCAGCGCCTCATGGCCAAGTATCCGCTCAGCGAGCGGCAGACCGACGCCATCCTCGAACTGCGGCTCTATCAGCTCACCGGCCTCGAGCGCGGCAAGATCGAGGCGGAATACATGGAGCTTGAGAAACTCATCCTTGAGCTTCGCGCCATCCTCGAGTCCGAGGCCAAGCTCATGGCGCTGATCAAAAGCGAACTCGCCGCGATGAAGGCGAAATACACCTCGCCGCGCCGCACCGTGATCGAGGCCGCCGTTGGCGACTTCCGCATGGAGGACGTGATCCCCAACGAGGGCTGCGTCATCACGGTCTCCCATCTGGGCTTCATCAAGCGCACCCGCGTCGCCGACTACCGTTCGCAGAAACGCGGCGGCAAGGGCGTCATCGGCGCGGAGACCTACGACGAGGATTTCGTCGAGCATCTTTTCACGGCGAGCACGCACGACTATATCCTTTTTCTCACGAGCATCGGCCAATGCCACGCCAAGAAGGTCTATGATGTCCCCGAGGGCACGCGCACGGCGAAGGGCAAGTCCATCTCGTCCTTCCTCCGCCTCGCCGAAGGCGAGAAGATTGCCGCAATGCTTTGCGTGAAGGACTTCGCACCCGACCGTTTCCTCGTCATGGCGACGAAGCGCGGTGTCATCAAGAAAAGCGCCCTCTCCGACTACGCCAACTGCACCCGTGACGGGGGCCTCATCGGCATCAACCTCGCCGAGGGCGACGCCGTCATCGGCACCGTGCTCACCACCGGCAGCGACGAGATCATCCTTGTCTCGCATCAGGGCCTCGCCGTCCGCTTCCGTGAGCGCGACCCTGAGACCAACGAGATCCTTTTCCGCGACACCGGCCGTGCGACGGGTGGCGTCACCGGCATGAGGTTCAAGCTGGAGAGCGACCACCTCGACGTGATCGAGGTCGTGGACCACACGGCGAAATTCCTCGTCGCCAGCGAAGCCGGCCTCGGCGTCCGCACCCGCTTCGAAGATTACCGCCTCATCAACCGCGGCGGCAGCGGGGTCTGGGCGATTGATTTGCCCGAGGACGGCTCGGTCAAGCTGGCCGGCGCGCTCAGCGTGAAGGACACCGACGAAATCATGCTTCTCACCGCCAAGGGCCAGAGCGTGCGCTGCCCGGTCAACACCATCCGCGAGGTGAACCGTGGCGGCAAGGGCGTGAAGCTCCTGACGCTAGCCGAAGGCGACAAGCTCCTGAGCATCGCCCGCGTCGTCGAAAGCGCTGAAGAGCTGGAGGCCAACTCCACTCCCCCCATCGAGCCGCCGCCGGCCTGATGGGAGCGCGACCGTCCTGGTGGTCGCCTGCATCACGGGGGGGTGTTCCTTCACTTCACCGCTCCCTCATCACCATCGTCCCCAGCCCGCGCATCGTTGCGTCGGTCACGGCGCGGAACTTCCATTTACCCTGCCAGTCGCGGTGCATCAGTTGGTCGAGCCGGTCGGAGCCGCCCGACACGGCCACCATGCGTTTTAGCCGCGTGCCGGTTGCCTGAAGCAAAGGCAGCCGCGCGGCGCTCGCCTGGGTCAACCCCTCAATGATCGCCGCCAGCAGATGCGTCCGCGTGGTCGCCAGCGTGACATTCCTAAACGCGCCCTGCCGTTGCTCGATGCTCGTACGCTCGCCTGCCATGTAGGGCTCAAACACCACACCGCCCAACGCCGCCGCACCCGCCCGGCTGAGCCGGCGAAACTCCGCGCGAAACTCCTCCAGCGGCATCCCGGTGAAAAATTGGTCGCGCGCCCAGTAGATGGACGACGCCATCGCCGCGATGGTGCTCACCTGCAGCCACAGTCCCCCTACGCCAAGTGCGCGTGTGAGCAGTCGCTCATGCGGCTTGGGCCGGTGGGTGCACAGCGCAAGCACATCCGTCGAACCGACGACGTTAAAGAGCTGCCCCGATTGCGCACCGGCGAGCAGCATGCCCGCGCTGCCGTCCATGATGCCCGTCATCATCGGAGTCCCTGCACGCAGCCCGAACCGGGCCGCCGCCTCCGCCGTCACCGTGCCGCCGATTACATCGGCCTCAGCGACCTCTGGCAGCAGCGCCACGCTCACGCCGAGGTTCGCGCACAGCTCCTCGCTCCAGCCCGAAAGCCCCATCGTGTCGTAAAGCCCAGTGAATGACGCGTTGGACGGATCCGTCACGCGTGCACCAGTAATCTGCCGGTGGAGAAACGTGTTGAGATGCCCGACCAAGTCGGCGCGCTTCAAACGTGCCGGCTCATGTTGCTTAAACCACGCCCAAGTGGTCGAGCTGATGCCGCCGGGAAACGGCCGGTTGCCGCAGAGCTTGAGATGCCGTGCCTTGCCCATGCGTGCCTCGATCTCGTGCGCCAGCTCCACGCTGCGTCTATCCTGATGCGTCACGATCGGCGTGAGCGCACGGCCTTGCCGGTCCATCGCGACCCATGCCGGTGACATCGTCGCCAGCGCGATGGCGTCCACCTGCCGCACCCCCGTGCCGAGCCCGGCGATGGCGGTCCTAATCGCGTTGAGCAGCTCATCCGGATCCACCTCGACCTTCGCGGCGGCCAGACGGGAGCGGAAAAACGCACGCGGCGACTCCGCGACGACCTTGGGGCCGCGCAAAATCCCGGCGATGACCGACGAGGAACCGATGTCGAGACCAAGCAAAGTGGACATGACGTCACCGACCTTGTGGGCCGCCGACAGCGTTGACAACGCCCGTTTCGCGCCGGCGTGGCGCTCCAGCCGGAAGCGTCTTGGGGCCAAGCCGCTCCACCTTTGCGCCGCTACAGCTCGGTGTATTTCTCCGCCCGGCCCCGCGCCTTTTCCACCGGATACTTCCGCGCATTGGCGGCCATCTTCGCCTCGATGGCGGCGGCCACGTCGAGACCGGTCACGTTGGCAAACTCCAACGCGTAGATCACGACATCGGCCAGTTCTTCGGAAATTTTCTGACGCTTCGCCGTGTCCGCCACGACAGCGCCTGAAGCCTCGGGCGTGGCCCACAAAAAATGCTCCATCAGCTCGGCCGCCTCGGCCGCGAGCGCCATGCTCAGGTTTTTCGGGGCATGAAATTGCTCCCAGTCGCGCTCGCGGGCAAAGGCGAGCACGCGGGCCTTGAGTTCGGCAATAGTCGTAGAGGAGTCAGAGAGGGCGGCCATGATGCCGCCAGCGTGGGGAAACTTGCCCGCGCCGCAAAAATAATCTCACCCACCGCTCTTTCCTCTGCCGCTGGCCCAGCCCCTTCACTTCTCTGGCACGAGCCAACGCAGGTTCGCACCACCATCCGGTGACTGCGCCAGCGCGCCCGCCAGCCATTGCGCCAACGGCTCCGCCTCGCACTCGAATTGCCACGGTGGGTTCACGATCACCAGGCCACAGCCTTTCAGCTTAGGCGCAACCGGATTGACGACCACCTCAACGGCGAGGGTCGGCGGCAGCGGCAACATGTGCAACCGCGCAAAAAACTCATCCGTTCGTGCCCGCTCCGTCAGGGGATACCACATCGCAAATGTCCCGCCCGGCAGCCGTCGCAGGCCATCACCCAGCGCGGTGACCACCCGCGCAAATTCGTCCTGCGCCTCGAACGGCGGGTCAATCAGCACCAGCGCACGCCGCTCCGGCGGCGGCAGCATCGCACGCACCGCCGTGTAGCCGTCAAGTTTTTGCACCGTTGTGCGCGGTGAAAACTGAAACTCACCCTGCAACGCCGCGCACTCATCGGCTTGCAGCTCGCACAACGCCAGCCGGTCCTGCGGACGCGCCAGCGCACACAGCAGCCATGGCGAACCGGGATAAAATCGCGCGACCGGCGCGTCGGCGGCGTTGCCCTGCGACCGGTCGAAGTCTCGCACCAGCGTCGTATATTCCACCAGCTCCGCCGACAGGTCATTACGCTGCCACAGCCGCCCGATGCCATCCGGCCATTCGGGGGCCCGCGCCAGCGAGTCTCCGTGCGCCGCCGCCGCGAGGTCGTAGCGCCCGCGGCCGGCGTGCGTGTCGAGCAGCAGCAGGCCCGCCGGCTTGCGCTGGAGCGCACGCACGAGCCGCACGAGCACCGCGTGCTTGAACACGTCGGCAAAGTTGCCCGCATGAAAATGGTGCCGGTAGTTCACGCGCCAACCGGCACTTTCACCACGGTCTTTCGTACCAGCGACGGCACTCCGCCGATGGCGAGCGAGCCCATGTGGGCATCGGCCGGGTAATAGATGGCGGCGTTGCCGGCGCCAAGCCGGAGCACGCTGCCCTCGTCAAACGGCGCGTAAAAAATCACGTCCTGCGCGGGCGTGCGATCCTCCGCCACCGTCAGGAGCGCGCGGTCAGCAGTTTCCATGTGTTCCGTACCGGCGATGACGGCCTGCACGTCAATGTGCGCGACATGCGTCTCCCAACGGCCCTCGGTGCGCGGTTTCGTGAGATAAATCTGCTCCAGTGCAAACACCCCGCCGCCCAGCTCGACCCGGGCGTTGTGGCCGGCAACCGCGGCCAGCAGCCGCGTGTGTGGCGCGGAGCCGTCGCGGAAACATTCGGCGACATAGTCCAGCGCAACACGCAGCCCCGGCGTGGCGGCAAACTGTGCGCGCAGCGAGGAAACGGGACCGATGAGAGCCATGGGCCGACTTCACCCCCCGGACCGGCGGCTGGCAAGCGCCATGTCACGCGGCAGCCGTTCAAAAACCGAAAAGCTGCTGAAGCACCATCTGCAAATCTTTGCCTGGGACAGCGTGGCCGGCACGTTTCACGACGAGCGTCTTACCGTGCTCGGTCGCGAGCGCGGCTACATCTGTCTCCACGATACGCACCTCATTCGGCGCATAGCCGAGCACGTCGGCAGCCGTGAGCGGCGTCCAGCGGAAGGGCAAACCGGTCGCGTTGCACGCGATGTCCCAGCCGGCGGGCAGACCGACCGCGGGCGCAACCCGGCCGCCGTCATCCGGAGCGGAGGTGACGAGCGAAGGATAGCGCCGCGTGAAGTCAGGGATCTGCCGCGTGGCGACGCGCACCCTCACCACCGGTTTCAACTGCGCAAAATAATCGGTGAAATTGTTGACCGTGTGCGCGCGGAACCGGTCGAGAAAGTCCAGCGGGTCAAAGCCCATCAGGTTGTAGCCGTTCCAGAGACCGTGCTCGTTGGGGCTGCCATATTTTTGCTGCCCATACCAGCGTTCGAAATCGTCGGTCACGCGCAGGCCCATCTCGAAGTGGAGGTGCGCACGCTCCTTGGGAATGCCGCTGCCGCCCTCGCTGCGACCCATCACGGCGATAAACTGCCCTCGCGCCACAGCCGCCCCGGGCCCAACGCCGGGCGCAATTGAACGCAGATGGGCATACAGCGTGTAGATGGCCGGCTCGGTCCCCGGGTGCTCGAGCACAATGTAACGGCCATAGTTGCTTTCGCCCGGCCGGTCGCTGACATGGCGGACGATGCCGGGCAGCACGGCAAAAATCTTGTCCGCCGGCTCACCCTTCTGGTCGCGCGCGACGGGCTTGAGGTCAATACCCTCGTGAAACCGCTCACCGCTGTCACGTACGCCACCAAAACCACCTGAAGCGGGATCACCGGACGCCGTTGCTTGTAAAAAATCCGCGCGCGGCCGGCCCTCAATGAACGCGGTGTTCGGCGTGGGCCAGACAATCTCAAGCCGTCCACCCGCGACCTCCGCAAGGGCCGTCCGATCTGCACCCTGCCAGCAGACGGCGGCCAGCCCGAGTCGCAGGGCTACGATTGATCGCATCGCCGGTTATTACCGTTTTGCAAGCTGACGCTGGATTTCGCCACTGACGTAGTTGATGCCATCGGCCACGGCAAAGACGGTCTTTTCATCCAACTCCGGATAAAAGGCGATCACCCCATTGCTGATTGGAGCGGTGATCGTGGTGACCGCGATCGGTCGGCCTCCGATGGTCAGCACCAAACGGTAGCCCTGGTGAGAGGCGGTAAGATGACTGAACGCGCTGATGGCACCAAAAGTGCCGCCAGAGAGATGGAACACCATGGCCAGTCCTTCATGCTCGGTACGCGTGATTTCCACTCCCGAAATGTCGCCCAAGTCCTTGTTCATAACCGGACTGCTCATATCAACCGGCACACGAATGCCGCTCATTGGAAGCGGCACCGCTGTCGTCACATCGCCACCGCGCTGCTCAAGGAAAAACTGCGCATACATGGGATTAACTCCCGCCGGCGGCGGCATGACCTTGCTGGAGGCAGTGCCGCAGCCGGCAAGAAGGAGCAGGAGCATACCGCACAGCAGCGGCAGCAGAGGGGAGGATTTTTTCATGGGGAAGGTTGGGTGAGTGGCGGTAATTTTTTCCCACGCCAGGTAGAAAGGCAAGGCCATCCTGAGTCCCGCTCAGGCTTCCGCACTGGCTGCAAACGCCCCCAGCAGCTCCGCCCCCACCGCATCGGCCAGCAGCCGGCCACGTGGCGTGAGGCGCAGGATGTTGCCCGCGCGCTCCGCGAGCCCGCCATCAATCAGCCGTGCGACGACGGCGGTCACGTCCGCCCACCGCATGGAGGGGAAACGCGCGCGCAACGTGGCAAGATTCACGCCCGCATTCATCCGGAGGCCGAAGATCAGCGTGTCCTCCGTGAGCAGCGCGGGTGTGAGCGAAAAGCGATCTTCCGTCGCCCGCTCGCCGCGGGCGATATGCCCCAGCCAACGCGCAAGGTCGGCGATGTTAGCACTGCGCACGCCCGCGTATTGCGATGCTGCGGACGGGCCGAGCCCGATCCACTCATGCATGTGCCAGGTGTTAAGGTTGTGGCGGCAAGCGTGGCCAGGACGTGCGAAGTTGGACACTTCGTATTGCGCATAGCCTGCGGTCGCGAGCCGCGCCCACGTCGCCTCGTAGAGCCGAGCCTCGTGCTCGGGATCGAGCTTCACGCGGCCTTGGGAGAGCTTTAACCAGAGCTTCGTGTCCTCTTCAAACGTCAAGCAATAGGTCGAGAGATGGTCGGGCGCAATCGCGAGCGCCTCGTTAAGATCGGCCCGCCATGCCGCCTCGTCCTGACCAGGCAGAGCGAACATCAGGTCGAGATTGACGCTCGCAAAGCCTGCCGCGCGCACGCGTTCGTAAGCGTGGAAAATTTGCTCACGTGAGTGCAGCCGCCCGAGCGCGTCGAGCAGCGCCGGCTGAAAACTCTGCACCCCCAACGACACGCGCGTCACGCCCAGCTCGCGGAGCACCTCCAATCGCGCCACTGTGACCGACGCCGGCGCGAGCTCGACCGTCCACTCCTCCGGTTCGCCGCCGAGCCGTGCGCGCACCGTGGCGCCAAGCCGCCGCAGGTCGCCCGGCGCAAGCAGCCCCGGCGTACCACCACCCCAGAACACCGTAGTGACCGGCCGCATCCACTCCACCAGCGCCGATTCCGCGGCGACCCCGTCGAGGTAGCGCGCCACGGCGTTGGCCGTCGGAACCATCTGGTAGAAGGCGCAAAAGTCGCACGTCGCCGCACAGAACGGCACATGGACATAGAGGCCCAGCGGGGCAACGGACGGCACTGCCGGGCTGGACTCCGGGGCCGTCGCCCGCGCGCCGCCCGATGGCATGGTGGTCATTTCGCCCATTGCCAAGCGGGGGGGTTTCTGTTGCGGTGGCAACGGATTTGATTTTCCACGTCTCCATGCAAAACACCCGCCTCCTCCACGCGAGCCGAATCCTCCGCGCCGCCTCCGCCGCCTTCGGCCTGGCCGCTCTCGTTGGCTGCACCACCCCGGTCCTCACCACGCTTACGCCCGACTCGCTGCCGGAAAATCCGTCGCAGCTTTACACACTCTCCCTGCGCTTTGCACCGCACGCCGCCTTCGTCCTGCCGGACAGTGTCAGCATCCAGATCGTCATTGACGGCCAGCCTCATCCCATGACGAAAAGCGCGGCCGGCACGGAAATCTACACCTACGACCATCAGACCGCGTCCGGACAGACCGAGCTGACCTACTACTTCCTGGCCTCTTTCAGCTCGCGCGATCAGCGGGGCGTCATCACCAAACACGACGAATACACTCCTCTGCAGCACGCCAAAATCTCAGGCCGCTATGTGCTCTCGCTCGAAACGGGCCGTGGACCGGTGGGCGCACGCATCGGCATTCTTGGCCGCGGATTCACTCCGCAGGACCAGATTTCACTCGACAACACCCCTGCCCGCACCGTTCCCGAGTCGCCGACGGCGCTCAGCTTCTATGTTCCTGCCGTCCCCAATGGCCGCAGCTATCAGGTAAAAATTACCAACGCCGCCGGCACCACAATCGCCGGCACCTTCACCGTGGATGCCTCCAACGTCACCATCACGCCCACCGCGCTCAATCTCCGCGTCGGCGAGACGCAGACGCTCACCTTCACACTCCCCACCGTCGCGCCCGCCGGTGGCACCATGCTTGATGTGATGACCGACGTGCCCAACACCGTCATGATGCCGGAAGTCGTGATACCCGCCGGTGCCAACGGCGTACGTGTGCAAGTGCGCGGCCTCACCCCCGGGACCGGCAGCCTCTTTCTCAAAGGCTATGGTTCGGGCGAAGTCACAGTGCCGGTCCAGGTGACGCCGTAAGCGAGGATTTAGAGGTGCTGACGTTCAGCGATCAAACCGGTCAACACCATCTGCCATGAGCCGCAAACCAAGCGACCTGACCAAGACCAGGTTGATCATCCTTGCGTCGCCTTAGAGCGTTTCAAAAAAAACTATAGCCATAAGTAAGGGATCGTGTTAAGGTTTGGGGATGAGGAAAACACT
>JBAXLL010000014.1:0-14289 GCA_037134835.1 Verrucomicrobiota bacterium | reverse complement strand
CCAACTGGAGGAGCAGGGAGTTGGCGCCGATGCCGCCGTCGCGGTTCAGGTCAGTAAGTTTCATTCAGCACCAAACCAACACGAGAAGGCGGGTGGCAACGAGAACCAATTTCGGACGATCGAGGGGCTCTGGGTTCCCCTTTGCCTTGCAACCATGTGCGAAGCTGAGTCCATGTTCGGCTGGTGGACAGATATAACTTCACCGGGCCAATCTTGCTGGCATAATTAATTCCGGCATGGGCCGCGAGGGCACCATGGTCCCGGCTGCGACCGGGCACCCGCGCAGGAACTCCGCCGCAGGGAGCATTTTGCCACCGGGCCGCTGGAGCTGGAGCACGCGAAGGACACCGTCACCGGTGGCGATGAGCAGGCTCTCGGCGTCGTGGCCGAGGATTTCCCCGGCAGCGCGGGCGGCCCGCCCGCATTCGGAAGTAGAAGCGGGCGGGCCGCCCGCGCTCTTAGTTTCGGCGCTCCCAAATTTTACCGGCTGGCCGGCGATTTCCACTGAGCACGCGGGCCACGGAAACAGGCCATTGATGCGCGCGGCGAGCACGGATGCCGGAGCGGTGAAATCGAGCGTGCCGTCTGCTTTGGTGAGTCGGCGGCAATAGGTGGCGGCAGCGTGGTTTTGTTCGATGAAACTCAGCCGACCTGCGGCGAACGCCGGCAGCGTGCGCGCGAGCAAAGGAACGCAGGCGGCGGCGAGTTTTGTTTCAACCTCAAGCGCGGTGTCGTGCGGGGCGATGGCCACGCGCTCGGCGTCGGCGACCGGACCGGCATCGAGCTCGCGGACGATCCGCATGAGCGTGACCCCGGTTTCACGCTCGCCGCCGGCGATGGCGGTCTGGATGGGCGAAGCCCCGCGATAGCTGGGCAGGAGCGAGGTATGCAGGTTGAGCGTGCCGAGGCGCGGCGTGGCGATGAAGTCGTCGGGCAGGAGGTGCCCATAGGCCATGACCAGCGCCACATCGGGGGCGAACGCAGCGAGCTGCGCGCTGACCGCGGGCGTGATTTTTTCCGGTTGGAGCACAGGCAGGCCGTGCGCCAGCGCCCAGGTCTTGATGGAGTTGGGCTGCACTTTCTGGCCTCGGCCGACCGGACGGTCGGGTTGCGTGAAAACCGCGACGACCTGTGCGTGCGCTCCGCCTTCGACCACCCGCCCAGAGCCAGCCGAAGGGGCCAGCCAGTTCAGCAGCGGAAGGGCGATGGCATCGGAACCGAGAAAAACGAGTTTGAGCGGCGCGTGCATCGGGGAGCGGGAGAGAGAAAATCCCTGCGCTCACGCGCAGGGCTACGGTGCTTGCTACGGGGCTTTGTAGCCCGCCGCGTGAGCGGCGGGAACGCTGGTCATAGCGTTTTCAGCCAGCGGGCGACGGCCGGCGCGAGCTTCCGGTCAAACGTGGCGTCGTTGTCCGGGCGCGGGAGTTTTTCCAGGATCGTCCACCACTCGGTGTGTGTGACAGTTTTGCCGGGCGCGATGGGGGCGAGCGTGCCGAGCGTTTCCAGCTCGATCACCCCACCGTTGGTGAAGGTTTCAAACGCACAGCCGAGGTCGGGATACGCCGCGCCATGCACGACCGGCGCGTATTTAATGAATGTCACACCGTCGAGCCAGCAGGCCGACCAGCCGGGGTAGTTCGTGAGGCCGAGCTTTTGTGCGGACTTTGCCCTGGCTGCGTCCACGCCAATGAAATTGCGGCCAAACTTCCACACCGGCGGCGAGAGATCGGTGAAGGTCCACGGCACCAGCGACCAGGTGGGCAGGAAGTCTCCCTTGGCGTGGTCGCCTTTCGGGTGCAGCGGAATCACCCCGTAGCCGGGACGCAGCATGGTGAGCGCCCAGGGCGCGCACTCGACCGGCCACAGGCCGCAGTTCTTGAGCGTGTGGGTGACCTTCACGGTGCGTTCGCCGCTCAGCTCAAGCTTGAGGCACTTTTGCAGCCCGGTCTTTTGCTCGACCGGCTGGGTGAGTGCGACGCCGCGCGGCAAAAATTTCACTCCCAGCGGGTCATCGTCGGGCTGGTAGGTGCGGACAATGTCTTCGGGGGAGTGCCAGAGGCGGTGGCCGCCGCGCATCTGGTAGCCGAGGGCGCGCGGCTCGTCGGCCGGGGCCTCGTGAAAGAGGTTGCGCGCTCCGCCGGCGAGCGGGCGGAACGAGCTCACCCGCGGACCGACGGACGTGGTCACGATGAGTTCGATGCTTTGGGTGGCGAGCGCCAGGGCTGCGCCGCCGTGATGGTCAGTCTTCGAGAGTTTCATGGCGGGAGGAAGCTTTGGTCTCGGCCGATTCGCTGGCGCGCCACTTGGGCGTGGGTGCGGCCGGCCGGGCGCGTTCCTGCGCCTCGCGCAGCGCGGAGAACGACATACCGGGCTCGGGCCGCTCCTTGCCGACGAGGTCGAAGTAAATCGGGCAGCCGTTCAGCCCGAACTCCTCGACGAGCCCGGCCTCGAGGTAGCGGCGGTAGCTCTCGCTGAGCGTCTCCTCGCGGTTGCAGAAAATCTTGATGCGGAAGGGCCGGTTGCCGGTCTGGGTCGCGTAGTAGATGCGGAAACGCCGGCCGCCGATGGCCGGCGGCGGCGTGCGCTCGGCGAGGTAGCCGATGCATTTGTTGAGCTTGGCGGTGGAGAGCTTGGTGTCGAGCAGGCGGTTGAGCTTCACGGCCGCGTTGAGCATGCGGTCCACCTCATAACCGTTCATCGCCGACACAAAGATCACCGGCGCCCCCGGCGTGAAGTAGAGCCGTTCAAACAGCGCGTGCTCGTATTTGGAGCGGTAGTCGCGCTCGTCCTTGTAGGGCGCGAAGCCGCCGTCTTTTTTGAACGCCTGCCGGATGAGATCCCATTTGTTGACGACGAGGACGATGGGTTTCTTCTCCTTGATCGCCTCCCCGGCGATGGCCTTGTCCTGCTGCGTCACTCCCTCCACGGCGTCGAGTACGAGGAAGACCACGTCGGTGTTCTTAATGGCGTCGAGCGAGCGCAGGCGGGAAAAATACTCCACGGGCGATGCCAGCTTGGTCGCCGCCTTGATGCCGGCGGTGTCGATGAGCCGGAACGGGTAAAACTGTCCGTCGCGGCCCTTGAAGTCGAAGGCCAGCTCGACCGAGTCGCGCGTGGTGCCGGGCACGGGACTGACGATCAGCCGGTCGCTCTGGAGCAGCCGGTTGCTCAGCGAGGATTTGCCGACGTTGGGCCGGCCGATGAAACAGACGCCGAGCGCCTGCGCCGCGTCGCGCATCGCGTCGGGGTCGCGCTCCGGCGGCACGGGCCCGAGGCTGGCGAGGATCGCCTCGCGCAGGTCGCTTTCGCCCCGCCCGTGCTCGGCGGAGACGCGCAGCGGCTCGCCGAGCCCGAGGCGATAGGCCTCGGCGAGCTGGATTTTGTCGTCGTCGAAGTCGGCCTTGTTGATCACGAGGCGCACCGGCTTTTTGCTGCGGCGGAGCATCGCCGCGATCTTCTCGTCGAGCGAGCTGAGCCCGGAGAGACCGTCAATGACGAAGAGGATGAGCGAGGCGGTCGCGATCGCAAAGTCCACCTGGGCTTCCGACGCCTTGGTCAGCGCCGCCGGCGTGTCCACGCCCCGGTAGCCGATGCCGCCGGTGTCGAGCAGTGTGTAGCCGCCCTCCTCGATCTCGGCGGAGATCACGTCGCGGGTGACGCCGGGCTGGTCGTGGACGATGGAAATGCGCCGCCGTGCCAGCCGGTTGAAGAGGCGGCTTTTGCCGACGTTGGGCCGGCCGACGATGGCGACAGTGCGGGACATAAAGAGGGCTGAAGGACTGAAAAGCTGAAAGACTGAATACGGAAGCTGATTCGCGCGCGCGGGTCGGCCAGTTCAGCCATTCAGTGCTTCAGCCCTTCAGCCTTTCGCTTCGTGGCGCGGCCACAAAGCGTTCAATCCGGTCGCACGCCACGATCAGTTGCTCGTAGCTGGTGGCGAAACAGGCGCGGACATGGCCCTTGCCGCCGTCGCCGAACGCGAGTCCCGGCACCACGGCGACCTTTTCGTTTTCGAGCAGTCCTACGGCAAAGTCCTTTTCCGTGAGGCCGGTGGCCGTGACATCGGGAAACGCATAAAAACTCCCGCGCGGCGAGTGGCACTTGAGGCCGATTTCATTGAAACGGCGGACGATGAGGTCGCGGCGGCGGTGGTATTGCTCGCGCATCTTCAGCACGCTGTCCCAGCCGCGCAGCAGCGCCTCCAGCGCCGCCTCCTGCGCGATGATCGAGGCGCAAAGCATGGAGTATTGGTGGACCTTCATCATCGCATCAATCAGCGGCGCGGGGCCGCACGCATAACCGATACGCCAGCCGGTCATCGCAAACGCCTTGGAAAATCCGTGCAGGAAAATGCACCGCTCCGCCATGCCCGGCAGGCTCGCGATGCTCGTGTGGGTGCCGTCAAACGTGAGCTCGGAGTAAATCTCGTCGGTGAGCACGAGCAGGTCTTTCTCGCGGCAGAACTCCGCGATTTTATCCAACTGCTCGCGGCTGCATGTGCCGCCGGTGGGGTTGCACGGTAGGTTGAGCATGAGCATCTTCGCTCCCGGCTGCCACGCGGCGCGGAGTGCCTCGGCCGTCAGCGCGAAATTATCCTTCGCGTAGGTCGGCACCGCGATCCCGATGCCGTGCGCGAGCACCACGCTTGGCGAGTAGGAGACATAGCAAGGTTGGTGAAACATCACCTTGTCGCCGGGGTTGATGAAGGCGCGGCACGCTAGGTCGAGCGCCTCGCTCACGCCCACCGTCACGATGACCTGGTCCTCTGGCCGGTAGTTGATGCAAAAATGCTGCTCCACATAGGTGGAAATCGCGCGGCGCAGCTCAATCAACCCCAGATTGGATGTGTAGTAGGTCTTGCCCTTTTCGAGGGCGTAGATCGCCGCTTCGCGGATGTGCCAGGGCGTGACGAAGTCCGGCTCGCCCACGCCGAGGGAAATCACGTCCTGGCCTTTCATTTTGGCCACGAGCTCAAAGAAATCACGGATGCCGCTTTTCGGCAGCGCCGCCACGTGGCGCGCGATGTAGTTGGAAGAATTCATGGAATCATTTTCCGCTCATGATGCGGATGGGTGCAGATTCAATCGGGTTTTTATCCGCGTTCATCCGCGTCATTCGCGGCAAATGGTTTTACGGCGCGACGTTGAGCCGGGTGCTGGGCGCGTCACCGCCATCGAGCAGGAACCCCTGTTCCTTGTAGCAGCGCAGCATGAAATGGGTCGAGGTCGAGAGCACCCCCTCGATGGTCGAGAGCCGCTCCGACACAAACGCCGCCACCTTTTGCAGCGACGGTTGGCGGACAAACACCAGCAGGTCGAAGCCGCCCGACATCAGGTAGCACGATTCCACCTCGTCGAAGCGCGCGATGCGTTCCGCCAGCCGGTTGAACCCGCCCCCGCGCTCTGGGGTGACTTTCACCTCGATCACGGCGCGCACGGCAGCGCCGGCGGCGGCCTCGCGGGAGAGATCGAGCACCGGATGCCAGCCGAGGAAGATTTTATCTTTCTTCAACTGTTCCAGATGCTGTTCGACTTGGGCGACGGAGAGGCCCGCGACCTGCGCCATCTGCGCGGTGGTGAGGCTGCCGCCTTCGAGGAGGAGCTTGAGCACTGGGTTCATAGGAGCGGGAGGATCGCAGATTCGGGGGCGGGGAGGCCACACAATTTTTCGCCGTCCCCCTGGGAGCGCGGGCGGCCCGCCCGCAGGCAGGGCGTCTGTCTTGCGGACGCCGTCTCTCCGAGCTAGTCCGGAAAAACCTGCATGCCCGTGAAAAGTAACCCAGTCATCCCGCCATGCGGTTGCCCCCTAGTTCCACCGACATCCCGAAACGGTTGTGACATGACAGGGCCCATGCTGTGGCCATGAGGGAGAACAGCGTAGCTTTGCTTACGGACCCATTCCCACCGCCGGATACTCTACGATTGGAGTAAAGGTTGACTGAAGAGAAATCGCCGGCCTCTCTGGTCTTTACAATACGTCCTGCCCCTGCCTGCCTTTGTTCCATACCCCCTCTATGAATACCATCAGCCCCGCCTCCCTCCGTTCCCTCCGCCTGCTGTGTGCGCTGGCCTGCGCCGCCACCTTTCTCCGCGCGGCCGACGCCGTGCCGGCCGCACCCTCGCTCGCCCCCGGTCAAGCCCCTGGTCTGCCGGGTGGTGGTCGGGGCGCCGGTGTAGGCGGCGGCCAGCGTGGTGGTGCGCGTGGCGGCCGGGGTGGTGGCGCATTTTCGATCGGCCCGGCCGCGCCGGTGCCGCCGGAGGTCGCGATTTCGCGCCCCACCACCGAGGAAATCACCCAGGCCGAGGTGACGCTGAACCGTCTGGCCGCGTCGGACGCAGCGACCGAGCAGCTCGTCGAGAAATATCCGGGGGTTTCCTTCACGGTGAAACAGCGCGTCAACACCGCCGCCACCTACACGCAAACCGCTTTGCGCAACGCCAGGGGAGGCAACCGGCACTACACTTTCGTCGCGCGCGCCAACCAGGGCGACATCGACCTGCTCTTCCACGGCGACTCGATCACCGACTGGTGGCAGACCGCCAGCCCCCAAGGGGGCAGGGCGGTCTTTGATAAATATTTTGGCGGCCTGAAGACCGCCAACTTCGCCATCGCCGGCGACACGACGCAGGGGCTCCTCTGGGGTCTGCAAAACGGCGAGGGGCAGGGCTTCTCGCCCAAGGCCATCATGCTGATGATCGGCACCAACAACACCGGCGGCAACACCGGTCCGGAGATCGCTGAGGGGGTCGGTGCGGTCGTCGCGGAAATGCGGAAGGATTTTCCCAACGCGAAAATCCTCCTGCTCGCCATCTTCCCGCGCGGCCCGGGCCCCAACGACACGGCCCGCCGCAAGAACGACGAAGCGAACAAGATCATCGCCAAGCTCAATGACAATGAGCACATCTTCTACTTGGACATCGGCGCCAAGTTCCTCGATCCGGCCACCGGAGCCTTCCTGCCCGGCATCTTCCGTACCGACAATCTGCATCCCGTCGAGGCTGGCTATGAGATCTGGGCCCAGGCCGTGAAGGACAAGCTGGCCGAGCTGATGAAATAAGCCGCAGGAAGGCTCTGCGATCTTCCTTCGCCCCTTCTGGAATCTTGCAGAGACCTCTTTGTATGGCCTTACGCCAACTCAAAGACCGGCGTGCTAGCGCCGGGGGCGACAATGGAGAACTCGCAGGCGAGGCGGCCGCGCAGGCCCGCGATGGCGTGCTCCACGGCGGCCAGGCTGTTGCAGTCGCGCGAGAGGTGCGTGAGGAAAATGTGCCGCCAGCGCGGGCTGGCGACGGCCTCCAAGAGCTCGCGCGCGCCGTCGTTGGAGAGGTGCCCGTGGCGGCCGGCGATGCGCTGCTTGAGCGACCACGGGCGCTTGGGGTCAGCCTCCAGCATTTTTGAGCAGTGGTTGGATTCGACAACGACCGCCTCGCAGTCGCGGATATGCTCGTGGATGTGGCGCGGTGCGTGGCCGAGGTCGGTGAGCCACGCGACGCTGCGGCGCGGCGCGAGCAGGTCGCCTTCGTGACCGGTGGCGAAAGTGAAGCCGACCGGCTCCTGCGCGTCGTGCGGGACAGTGAAGCTGCGGACGTCCAGATCGCGAAAGGCGAAACGTGCGCCCGTCTCGAAAATTTGCCAGTCTGGCCGGTGGTCGAGGCCGGCCTGCACGGCGCGCTGGGTGGCGGCGTTGGCAAAAATCCGGATGTGGGGAAACTTTTTCAGTCCGCTCACGCCGGTCGCGTGGTCGCCGTGCTCATGGGTGAGGAAAATCGCGTCCACCCGCTCCAGCGACTCGCCCACGGTGGCGAGCAGCTCGCCCAGACGGCGGGCGGAGAAACCGGCATCCACCAGGACTCGCGCACCCTCGGTTTGCAGTAGGGCGCAATTGCCCGCACTGCCACTGCCGAGGATGCAAAACCGGAGAGCCATGCCGCGATGAAGGCACGCGTGGCGGGCGCAGCAAGAAATAACCAAACTGCTCCGTTATCGCTGGGGTCGTCGACCCCGGTTCCATACTGCGGGCTGCCCACGCTTGCCGGCCCGTAGCATGGTCAACCTGACCGTGCTTCTGGTCGTGCGTCAAATCCACCGGAACATCACGAAATCGCATCCCTGCCGTCCGACCACGAATCAATCCAACCCCAGTGCTGCAAGTGGGTGCGGGTTGACCGGGGGCGATTTGTTGTTACCTACTGACCCTCCATGTCGCGTCCCTCCGCCAAAACCAAGTCCGCCACAAAGTCCGCACCAGGCGTGAGGGCGTTCGCTGGCACGGTTTTCATCACGCGGCAGGTGCATTTCAACTCGGCGCACCGGCTGCACAATCCTGCGAAAAGCCAGAAGTGGAACGAGGGAAAATACGGCCTATGCACCAACCCGCACTGGCACGGCCACAACTATGTCTTGGAGGTCACCGTGCGCGGCCAACCCGACCCGGAGACGGGCTACATCCTCGATCTCGCCGAGCTGAAACGCATCCTGCACCGTGCCGTGGTGGACAAGTGCGACCACCGCAACCTCAACGAGGAGGTGCCGTTCCTGCGCGGCGTGATTCCCTCGACCGAGAACCTCGTCATCGCGTTCTGGCACGAAATCGCGCCACTCATCCCTCAACCGGGCACGCTGCACTGCGTGCGGCTCTACGAGACGCCGCGCAATTACGCCGAGTTTTTCGGCCCCACTCGCGGCGACGCCGGCGGCTGAACCCGCGGGCGGTCGCGTCACCCGCCCGACACCAACCAAAAACGATTTTCCATGAAACCGATGTATCTCCACAACTCGAGCTGCGGGCAGCCGGCCAAGATCGCCCGCGGCTACGACCGGAAGTTCCGTTCGTCCGCCGCCCACGTGGCCTCGCTGCCCGACATGATGCGCGCCGCACACGACGCCATCCAGGGGGCGAATGTCCCCATCCAGCAGGTCGGCATCCACAATTTTCGCCTGCCGTTGAAGATCCGCACCAAGGCCGGAAAAACACTCACGCTGGAGGCCAGCGTGACCGGCACCGTCTCGCTCGAGGCCGAGCTGAAGGGCATCAACATGAGCCGCATCATGCGTTCGTTCTACGAGCACAAGAACGGAGTCGTGACCGGCGAGTGGATGGGCAAAATCCTGAAGGCCTACCTGCGCAAGGTGGACACGAAGGATGCGCGGTTGAAGGTGAAGTTTTCCTACCCGATGCTGCGGCCGAGCCTGCGCAGCGGGCTCAGCGGCTGGCAGCATTACGACGTGGCGTTCGAGGGCGTGATGACACGCGACGGCCGCTACCGGCGCTTCATCCATTTCGATTTCGTCTATTCGTCGGCCTGCCCGTGCAGCGCCGAGCTGGCCGAGCACGCCCGCGACCTGCGCGGCGCCTACGGCGTGCCCCACTCGCAGCGTAGCAAGGCGCGCATCACGCTGGAGGAGGCCGAGGGCAAAAAAATCTGGATTGAGGACGTGCATGCGCTCTGCCTGCGCGCGCTCCAGACCGAGACCCAGGTGATGGTGAAGCGCGAGGACGAGCAGGCGTTCGCCGAGCTGAACGGCGCCTACCTCAAGTTTGTCGAGGACGCCGCACGGCTGCTCTACAAAGAGTTTGACGCTGACGCGCGCGTGACGGATTTCCGCGTAGCCTGCTCCCATCTTGAGTCGCTGCATTCGCACGATGCCGTGAGCGTCATCTGCAAAGGAGTGCCCGCGGGCTTCGTCGCCGATTTCATGGATTTCGGGTCGCTGGTGTGCTGAGGAAACCAAACTTTTCCGCGGACGGCACGGATGGACGCGGAGACAAACCTGTCTTGACCATGATCTACGAAAAATTGAGCGGTGAGATTATCGGCGCGGCGATGGCTGTGCTGAACGACCTTGGGCCGGGGTTGGATGAGAAAATTTATGAGCGCGCGTCGGTCATCGAGCTGCGGAAGTGCGCTCACACCGTCGGGCAGCAGAAAAATTTCCCGGTTCACTAGGCCGGGGAACTGATCGGGATTTTTATCCCTGACACGATGGTTGATGGTCTGGTGATTGCGGATCGCAAGGTGGTAGAAATTTCCAACGATACCCACGTCCGCCAGATGATCGGCTATCTGGCTGTCACCAAGCTCCAGCTCACCTTGTTGCTGAATTTCAAGCACTCCGAACTCCAATGGAAACGAATCGTCAGGGAGACGCCGTGAATCATCCGCGTTTATCCGCGCCATCTGCGGAGAAAAAACCAGCTTCATCAATCTGCGGGGCTGGCGGGCGGGTTTCTGGTTGTAGGCATTTGGCGTGTCACGGTAGAAAGAAGCCATGAAACCCAAACATGTGGTTAGCGTGGCCCTGATGCTTTGTTTCGTCGGTGCGATAGGATGGTTCTGGTGGCACGCGCCGGCCACGGCGGAATCGCCGGACGGGCCGGGGACATCAAAGACGACGGAAGGATCCATGCCGATTGCCGGCGAGGTGGGGGACTTTCCCGGGGCGGATCAGTCGGTGGCACCGCAATTGGATCCTGCCGCCATGCAGGTCGTGCTCGCGGCCATGGCCGAGCTGCAACAGCAGCAGCAGGCGCAGGCGGCACAGGACGCGGTGATCAATCGGGTGGTAACGAACAACCTTCGCCAGCTAGCACAGGGAGCGAACCAATATTTTCTGGAGCGGGGGGTGAGTTCGGTCGCTTCGATGGACCTGGTGGGCTCGAATTCAACGCAATACATCAAGACGTTTTCCGCTGTGTCCGGGGAAACTTATCCGCCAGTGATTTTACAGGACCAGCCCATTACTGCTGCGGGTGTGGCAGGCGAGCGCGAGGTTACGCTCGGAGGTCCGCGGTAAGCGCGGGGTGCGGGGCGGGCGGGGGATGCACCTCACCGAAGCACGGCCCGGTCACGAGATCCGGCCTGGTGCGCTCACACGTATTCGCGGCGGAGGTTGCTGGAGAGGAGGCCGAGCTCCTCGCGGTATTTGGCCACGGTGCGGCGGGCGACATTGAGGCCCTTTTCCTTGAGACGACCGACGAGTTCCTGGTCGCTCAGCGGGTGGCTGCGGTCCTCGCAGGAGACAAGGTCGGCGATGAGCTCCTTCACACTGGTATTTGAGACGGCACTGCCACCTTCGGCCTGGTAGCCGGGAGTGAAGAAATATTTGAACTCAAAGACGCCGTGCGGGGTCTGCAGGTATTTGTTGGCGATGGCACGGCTGACGGTGGTTTCGTGGACACCGACGACATCGGCGATCTGCGTCATGGTGAGCGGATGGAGGCGGGAGACGCCGTGCTCAAAGAAGTCGGCCTGCGCCTTGAGTATCTCGCGGGTGATGCGCTCGATGGTCTGCTGGCGCTGGGCGATGGAGTTGATGAGGAACTTGCCGGAGCGGATGCGCTCGCGGAGATACTCGCCGTCCTGTCGGGAGAGCGTGCCTTTGGCGATGAGGTCACGGTAGGTGGACGAGATGCGCAAACGGGGGATGTAGTCGTTGTTCAGGGTGATCTTCCACTGGTCGCCGTCTTTCTCGACGGTGGCGTCGGGCACGACGACCCGGTTGCTGTCCTCGGCAAAGCGGCGGCCGGGCGCCTGGTCCAGCGCGCGGATTTCATCAAGGGCGGACTGCACTTTTTCGATGCTAACGCCGGCCCGGCGGGCGATGTCGGGGATGCGGCGGCGGGTCAGGAGGGCGAAGTGGTCGCGCACGATGCGGGCGGCGAGGGTGGAGCCGCGGCCCTGCGCCTGCAGCTGGAGCAGGAGGCACTCGGGGAGATCCTTGGACCCGAGGCCAGCGGGCTCGAAGGTTTTCAGGACGCGCACGGCCTCCGGCATGGCCTCCAGCGGCAGGCCGGACTGGAGGGCGAGGTCGGCAGGCGTTTGGGTGAGGAAGCCGCGGTCGTCGAGGCTGCCGACGAGGTGGCGCATGGCCTCGAGGCCGGCGGGGCTGATTTCGGCGAGCTCGGCTTGCCCCATGAGATGTTCCTGTAGCGAGGTCTCGCTCACCAAGGAGTCGAAGAAGTGCTGGCGCCGCTCGGCGTCCTCGGCGGTGTGGGGCTGATTGCCGCCGGCGTTGGCGAGGTGGTCGCGCCAGTCCTGATCAAGCTTGCCGAGGATTTCAAACTCCTTGGAAAAATCCATTTCCTCGCGCGCCTCGGGCGTGGCGCTGTCCGGCGACGGGCCGGTATTTTCGGCGTCGCGTTCCTGATCCAGGCTCACGCCGTCCGTCGGCAGCAGCTCCTCCAGAGTGGGGTTGCTTTGGAGCTCCTCCTGAATGACGGAGCGAAGGTCGAGCGCGGCGACCTGCAAAATTTTCAGGGAATGCCGGAGCTGGGGAGCGAGGACGAGCGACTGCGTCTGGCGCTGGCGAAGTTCGTGGCTGAACCCGGGACCGCTCATGGCTGACTGGCGCGCGGTGGCATCAGGCGGGCTTGGGGCCGGGGGCGGTTTGCTCCTGAAAGCCCATCACTTCTTTGAGATAGACGCCGAGTTTTTCGTTGGTGGGGCCGTAGCCGTCGGAGTAGAGGTAAATTTCCAGCGCGGTCATCATTTCGTAGGCGGTCTGGTAGCGTTTCTCCCGGTCGCGCTGGAGGGCCTTCTGGATGATGGCCTCAAGCTTGGGGTCAATTTCGGTGCGGAGGGTGGAAAAGAGCGGGATGGGCAGCGTGAGAATGTTCTCGCGCGACTGCTCCCGGTCCTCGCCGCGGAAAATGTTGCGGCCGAGGAGCAACTCGGTGAGCACGATGCCAAGGGGGAACAGGTCGGCGCGGGCATCGGTGACCCGTTTGTCGGCCTGCTCGGGGGAGAGATACTCGTCCTTGCCCGCAACGACCTGGCCTTCCTCATTATACATGAGATCGAGCGCCTTCGCGATGCCGAAGTCGGTTAGTTTTACGTCGCCCTCGTAGGCGATCATGATGTTCTTGGGCCCGATGTCGCGGTGGACGATGCCGAGCAGCCGGCCCTCGCTGTCGCGTTTCTGGTGCGCATAGGTGAGGCCGCGGGCGATGCGCGAGACGACGAAGGCGGCGAGATCCACCGGCATCGGGCGGCCAAGTGCGCGATGCCGCTCCAGAAACTGCTCGAGGTTCACGCCGTTCACAAACTCCATCACCATGAAATACTGCCCGCCGATCTGGCCCAAATGATAGGTCTGGACGATGTTGGTGTGGATGAGGTCGGCCACAAGCCGGGCTTCGCCGATGAAGTTGCTTTGGAACTCCTCAATCGTGGAATACTCCTCGCGGATCAGCTTTACCGCAACGACCTTGCGGAAACCGCCCGCGCCTTTCTGATGCGCTTGATAGACCACACCCATGCCTCCTTCGGCGATGGTGCGGGTCATCTCGTAGTGGAGCTCGTTGAAAATGTGTTTAAGGGCGGACACTTGGGGAACACGAGCAAAGACGTCCCGTTGGCATCTGGCAAGCGGGGAAATGGCATCTGGCACGAAATTTGCCTGCGGCGTTGACACCTGCGCCCAGTGGGTCGAGGGTGCGCCATGATCACGCTTACTTCCCGCGCCGCCGTCCGCGTACGTGCCATGCAGGCCCAGGCCGCCGCCGGTGACCGGCCGCTGCGGGTGTTGGTTGATGAGGGCGGCTGCTCCGGACGGCAATACGGCATGAGCTTCGACGAGCCCAAGGCCGGCGACCGCGAACTGGAGAGCGAGGGGGTGCGCATGGTCGTAGATGACGCGAGCTTCGCATTGCTCGAAGGCACGACCATTGACTTCGACGACGGTTTGCACGGGAAGGGCTTTGAGATCAAAAATCCCAATGCGAGAAGTACCTGCGGCTGCGGCAAGTCGTTCAACTGAGCGGCGGCATGGCGCGTGGGTGGAGCGCATTCCCACAGAGGCAAGGGCCCGTCTGCCTCAGCGGGCGGCTCATTTTACCGCTTCATGCAGTGCGACAATGCCGAACGTCATCCGCGTCACAACCACGCGCGTGAAACCAACGAGGCGCATTTCATCGGCCAGCATCGCGTGGCCGGGAAACTCGCCGATTGAGCCGCACAGGTAGTCATAGGCCGCCCGGTCGCCCGTCACCCACATCGCCAGCGCGGGCAGCACGCGCCGTAGGTAAAGATAATATATCGGTCGGAACCACCTGTGCGGCTGCGAAAATTCCAACACGAACAGCCGCCCGCCCGGCCGCAGCACCCGGTGCATCTCGCCGAGACCGCGCGCCCGGTCGGCGAGGTTGCGGAGGCCAAACGCGATGGTGATGGCGTCCATGGTCGCATCGGCCAGCGGCAACGCGAGCGCGTCGCCGGTCCGGAACGTCACGCGGGCGCGCAGCCCGACCGCGGCCCGGGCGAGTTTATTTTCCGCCTCGTCGAGCATGGG
>JBAXLL010000013.1:0-15208 GCA_037134835.1 Verrucomicrobiota bacterium | reverse complement strand
GGGCGCGGTCGGGCGTGACCTCAGTGTCAGCGTCCGCTCGTTGGCCTCCCCTGGCTCGGCGCCCACCGAAAATCTCCCTGGGCCGCAGACCACGACCGTCATCAATGACCGCGACTCAGCCGAGGTGAAGTTTGACTGGCGACCCTCAGGCACGGGCATTCAGTTTTACGAGACGACCGTCACCGCCAAGGGCATGCCGGCATTCGATGAAGCGACCAAGCTCAACAACCGCCGGTCGGTTCTCGTGGACCGTGGCAGGCCGGTCTACCGCATTCTTTATGTTGCTGGCCGGCCGGGCTGGGAGTTCAAATTTCTCAACCGCGCGCTCGCTGATGACCCGCAGCTCCAGCTTCCCGGCATCATACGCGTGGCCAAACGCGAGCCCAAGATGGAATTTCTCGGTCGCGTGGGCGAAAGTACGAATCCTCTCTTTCGCGGCGCCGCCGGCGCGGCCGACGATACCCAGCGCTACGACCAGCCCGTGCTGGAGCCGGTCAACGAGAAGGATCAGGCCGAGTGGCTGAAGCTGAAGGCGGGCTTTCCGCGCACCGCTGACGAGCTTTTCCCCTACGACGCCGTCATCCTCAACAATGTCGAAGCCGACTTCTTTACCGGCGACCAGCTCGCGCTGCTGCGCCGCTTCGTCGCCGAACGTGGTGGTGGCCTGTTGATGCTCGGGGGCGTAGATTCGCTGGAGGATGGCGGCTATGAAAAAACTGCCCTGCGCGACGTGCTGCCCGTTTATCTCGACCGGCTGGGTGATCCAATCCCGCAGGACGATATTGCCCTGAAATGGGAGCTTACGCGCGAAGGCTGGCTGGAGCCGTGGACGCGCGTCCGTGCGCTGGAGGGCGATGAACGCACCCGGCTCGCGGCGATGCCCACCTTCCAGGTGGGCAATGCCCTGCGCGGCATCAAGCCTGCTGCCACAGTACTTGCCACCGTCACCGACCAGATCGGTCATCGCTATCCGGCGCTGGTCGCGCAGCACTATGGTGCGGGCCGGGTCGTGGTCACCGGCGCTGGCGATCTCTGGAGCTGGGGCATGAAAGGCGAAGTCGAAATGGCCGATCTCGCGCGGTTCTGGCGGCAGCTCGCCCGTCTGCTCGTGACCGACGTGCCTGCGCCCGTCGAATTGCGGGTCGAACCCGCGTCCGAGGAGGCCGGCGGCATGACGTTGCGGGTGACAGCCCGCGACGAGGAATTCAAGCCCCTCGACCTTGCCAATGCCAAGATCACCGTGAAGCGTGTCGGTGCCGAGGTGAAACCGGCCGATTCGGCTGTCGCCGGACTTACTGACACCGGTGCAAAGCGGCCGGACACCCCGCCAGCCTTCACCTCCGTCACGCTCCCCGCGGATCCCGTCGCCGATCTGCCTGGCCAATACGTTGCCACCTTGGCACCGCGCGACGCCGGTGCCTACCTCGCCGACGTCGAGGTCACCGACCACACCGGCAAGGTTCTCGGCCATGCGCAGGCCGGCTGGGTGTATGACCCGGCGGCGGAGGAGTTCCGCTCGCTTGCGCCCAACCGCGCGCTGCTGGAGGAGCTGGCCCGGCGCACCGGCGGTGAGGTCATCCCGTGGTCCGGCCTGGCGGCGCTTGCGGGCAAACTCGGTCGCGCACCCGCGCCCATCTCCGAGGATTTTTCTCAGCCGCTTTGGCAGCAAGGTTGGGTGTTTCTCGCCGTTCTGGCCTGTTTCCTCTCCGAATGGGGCTGGCGCCGATGGAAAGGACTGCCATGAAAATTTTTCCCAAAATGTGGGTGCTGCTCCTGCTTTCCTGTTTCCTGTCTCCCATCTTCAGTCTCCGGCTGGCTGCCGCTGACGCATCAACCCCCGCCGCCCGCGACGAGGTGCTGGTGATCGTCGGCGCTTCGGGAGAGGAGTCATTCGCCGCCGGTTTCGCCACCGCGGCAAAAAATTGGCAGGTCGCCGCCGACCGCGCGCATCTCGCCTGTACCATTATCGGTCTCGACGAAAAAAAAGATCCTGAGGGCGCGCCGACTGACAAGGATCGCGTGCAGGAATGGTTGAAAAAGATTGATCCGGCCGCCGGCGGCAACGTCTGGATTGCTTACATCGGCCATGGCACGTTTGACGGGCGGGAGTCGCGGCTCAACCTGCGCGGTCCCGACATTTCGCCCGCCGAGTTGGCCGCGTGGTTCAAGCCGATCAGGCGTCAGACGATTTTCATCCACGGTGGCTCGGCCGGCGGGGCGCCGTTTATTTCGGCGCTCTCTGGGCCTGGCCGCATCATTATCACCGCCACCCGCGCCGGCAGCGAGCTCAACTACGCGCGCTTCGGGGAGCGTTTCGCCGAGGCCGTAGCCAGCACCGACGCCGACATTGACCAGGACGGGCAGGTCTCGCTGCTCGAGGCATTTGTCTATGCCGGACAGAAGGTGCAGGCTTTTTACGCCGACAACAACCGCATGATGAGCGAGCACGCGCAGCTCGACGACAACGGCGACAAAGCCAGCACGCCGGCCGACTGGTTCAAAGGCACCCGTCTGATCAAACGCCCTGCCCAGGGTCAGGCTGACGGCGCGCGTTCGCGCCTGCTCAGCCTCATCCCCACCGACGCCGAACGCGCGATGACCACCGCCCAACTCCAGCAGCGCGAAAAGTTGGAGCAGCAGATGGACACACTTCGCAACCAAAAAGCCACTTTGGGCGACACCACCTACTATGCCCAGTTGGAAATTCTCCTCCGCCAGCTCGCCATTTTCTACGTGCCTGCGTCAGCCCGGGGACTGACACCCGATAAAGCCCAAAGGTGATTCCTGCCTATCGTACCGGGGTTATCGCGCGATCCGATCAGGGTGCACCGACGGGCTGATCCTTGATCTCGGTAATGACGTTGCCTAGACCCATCAACACGAGGCGGGCGCGGTGGGCGGCGATTTCGGCTTCGGCGAGCCGGCAATAGGCGAGCACAATGATGAGGTCCCCGGGTGTCACGAGACGTGCTGCGGCCCCATTGACCTGAAACTCGCCGGCTGCGCCATAGATGACGTAGGTCGTGAAGCGTGCGCCGTTGTTGATGTCGAGCACGTCCACCTGCTCGTATTCCAGCAGTCCGGCGGCGCGGCACGCGGCGCGGTCAATGGTGATGGATCCCTCGTAATCAGGGTCCGCAGCCGTGATGGCGGCGCGATGGATTTTGGTTTTGAGAAAGGTGCGGAACACGGCGAAAAAGAGGTAGACTGGCGGGCGCGGCGGCCGGGCGCAAGCGCGGGATGGCGTGGCCGAAGCGGCACGTAATCCGGGACGGGTCGCTGTTCGCAATCTGTTAATCCCGTGCCGTCCGGATGAACCCATCCAGCCACTTCGTGAGTGCGGGTAGGCCGGCGAGTTTCAGCGGCCGGAGGCGGCCGGCGACATAGGCGCGGAAGGGGCGGGCCCGTCCGGCCCCGAGCTCGGCCATGTCATTGTGGATGACCGCGTCCACCGTGCCTAGGGCGAAGAGCTTTGCCACGGCGGCGCTCCGGGCTGCGGCGTCTGTGCCGGACGTGAGTTTGAAGCCGATGACCAGCGGCGGCCGGGCACCATCGCGCGGAGCGAAGGATTTTATCCGGGGCAAAAGCTTCGGCGTGGGCACGAGGCGGACGGTGAGCGCGGGCGCATAGGAGGACATCTTGCCGCGTGCGACGTGCGCCGGCTTATAGTCGGCGATGGCGGCGCATTGGATGACGGCGTCAAAGCCGCCGGTGGCGACCAACGTGCGGAGCTGGTCCAGCAGATCGGAGGTCGAGCCGAACGCATGCACGGCCCGCACACGCCGGGGGGCGACTGCCCCCGTGCCGCGCAGCAGCGTGACGGCGTGCCCACTTGCGGCGAGGGCGTCGGCCAGCGCGGCTCCGGTCGCGCCGGTGCTGACGTTGGAGAGGAAGCGCACGTCATCGAGCGGTTCGCGCGTCGCGCCGGAGGTGACGAGGATTTTCACGGACGAAGCGGGAATTGAAACGCGGAGAAGACGTGGGGAAAGTTGAATCGACGGCGGAAGAACAAAGGTTTGGCCACAGGGAAATTTAGTCCATAGTTATGTTCAGTTTTCCCGGCATTTAGTCTCGGTCCGGTCAGCTCTCCGTGTCCTTCGCGTGCTCCGCGTTGAAAAATCCGTGCTGAGCTCTCATGCGATCCTCGGGCCGAGCTCGACGAGCACTTGGGCGACGAGTGCCTCCGATTCGATGAGGCGGCCTTCGCCGGTTTCGCCACAGGCGAGCGCGCCCTGGCCCGCCTCAAGTATGCGCACGCCCATGGGGCGGAGCTTGGCGAGCGAGGCCTGTGTGGCCGGATGCGCGAGCATGGCGTGGTTCATTGCGGGTGCGACCCACCACGGTTTCTGCTGGATTTCCCACGCGAGAAAAAGCACGCCGATGGGATCGTCGGCGAGGCCGGCAGCAAGGCGGTTGAGGGTGTTGGCGGTGGCCGGGCAGACGAGCGCGAGGTCGGCCCAGCGCGCGAGGTTGATGTGGTCCATGGCGCGTCCCTCGGTCCACACATTGCTGAATACCGGCGAGCCCGTCAGCCCCTCCAGCGTCGCCCCGCCGACGAAGCGCAGCGCGGCGGGCGTGGCGACCGTGCGAACCTCAATGCCGGCCTGGGTCAGCCGCGAGATGGCATGGCATGCCTTGTAGCAGGCGATGGAGCCGCTGAGCAGAAACAGGAGGCGCGGTTTGGCGGCGGGCATGGATCAAATCAGTAGGTTTCTTTTTTGTTCGGGTAGTCGCCCTTGGCGACGGCCTTGGCAAAGGCCGCCAGCCCCTGGCCGACCACCGCGCCGCCGTCGGCGAAGCGCCGCATGAAGCGGGTGTCGAAGCCGGGATTCAGTCCCAGCAGGTCGTGAAACACCAGCACCTGTCCGTCCGTGTCGGGCCCGGCGCCGATGCCGATCGTCGGGATGCCGACCGCCGCGGTGATTTCGCGTGCGACTGCGGGGGGCACGCACTCCAGCACAAGTCCGAAGCAGCCCGCAGCCTCGATGGCGCGCGCCTGACGCACGAGCTCGGCGGCGGCGGCCTCGTTTTTCCCCTGCACCTTGTAGCCGCCCGCCGCATGGATGGACTGCGGCATGAGGCCGACGTGGCCGAGGACTGGCACGCCGGACTGGACGAGATGGCGCAGCACGTCTTCATGGCCGTCCACACCCTCGATTTTCACCGCGCTCGCGCCGGCCCGGAGAAATTCGGCGGCGCAGTCCACGGCGGCCACGATGCCCCGGCGCGCCGCGAGAAAGGGGAAGTCGCCGATCACCAGCTTGCCGCCTGCGCCACGCGCGACGGCGCGGATGTGCCGCGCCATGATCTCCGGTGTGGCGGCAAACGTAAGTGGTTCGCCGTCGAGCACGACCGCCAGGCTGTCTCCGACGAGAATGCAGTCCACCGGCGAGGCGGCGAGAAAGCGCGCCTCCCAATGCGTGTAGGCCGAGACCATGCTGATCTTCGGCCCGCGCCCTTTGCGCGCCTTGAACTCGAGGACGGATTTCATTGCGAGAACGGCAAGATTCGCAGGTTTTCCGGCGAAAAGCCAGCCGTTTGTCCGCACGGCATACGGCGTGAAGGAGGTTACAACCGCATTAAGAATATCCTGCGTGCGCCGCCGAATGCCAGTAAATTTCCCGGCTGTTCAAGGTACGTTGCCTTGTGTGGGTGAACTTGGCCCTGAAGATTGGCGAGCTTTCTTTTGTGGCTGTTGCACCAGACGATCGAAATAATCGGGCCGACGAAACACAAAGAAAGCCAACGCTAAGACCAAGAAATTGTAATACATGTCCTCTTGGCATTCTCTGATGCGCTCAGCAAAATTGCCTGATTGGCTACTTGATTGAGCTTCGAGCACAAACCAATGCCCTGCGGCGATCACAAACAAAGGCGTGTAAGAAATAATAAAGTAAAGACCAAGCATTGAGAACAAAAGCGGAGCAAGGCCGGCCAGACCAATCCCTTCAATTTTATCGTCTTTGTTGAGCTTTGCATGCCGCAGCAAGATATCGGCAAACAGGTTGCTGCAACGAATGATCAACCAACCGAGAAGCCCGTAAGCAACGAAGGGGATGAGGGCGAGACCAATGCCCAATAAAATTGAAAAGTCGTGACGGCCAAGGAGCGCTTCAAAGACACCACCGGCAGTGGTCGTGGCCACCTTGATAAGGCTGACGAGCATTTCAACGATGAGCCAGCCCCCAAGAAATGCGATCAACAGCGAGGTAAGTTCTTTCTTGGTCATATTCTTTGCCCAACAGGGTCAGGCGACCGAACAAGTCGCAGGGTGAAGCTGTAGCATGAGCGTCAGGAAGCCAAAAGATTCGCGGGCGTCAACCGCCGATTCCCCTGCGCCACCGTTGTTGGCAAGTGGCGCAGATATGTGCAGAGCTTTGCGCTGGCATTGCCTTTGCTCGCCGCGTCCATTTATCGTGGTCGGTTTCCCATGGCGCTTTTCAGTCTGCTCGATGTTTCCCATGCCTTCGGCGGCCCGCCGGTGCTCGACCACGTCAACTTCCAGGTGGACGCGGGCGAACGCGTCTGCCTGCTCGGGCGCAATGGTGCGGGCAAGTCCACCCTGATGAAGCTCATCGCGGGGGAGGTGAAACCCGACACCGGGCAGGTGTTCCGCCAGCCCGGCGCGCATTTCGCGCGGTTGGTGCAGGAGGTGCCGGCTGATCTCACGGGCAACGTCCACGAGCTTGTCGCCGCCGGCCTGCGCTCGGCTGACCCGCATGAGGAGGACTGGCAGCGCGACGTGCGCCTCGAGGATCTGCTCGCCCAGACCGGCCTCGATCCGGGGGCGGAGTTTTCCAGGCTTTCCGGCGGGCTGAAGCGCCGCGTGCTGCTCGCCCGCGCGCTGGCCGGCCAGCCAGACCTGCTCCTGCTCGACGAGCCGACCAACCATCTAGATCTTGCTGCGATTCTCTGGCTGGAGGAATTCCTGCTCGGGCAGAAAATCGGCCTGTTTTTCGTCACCCACGACCGGGCGTTCCTTAAGCGGCTCGCCACGCGCATTGTCGAGCTGGACCGCGGGGTCATCACCAATTGGGACTGCGACTACGACACGTTTCTCGTCCGTCGGCAGGAACGCCTTGAGGCCGAGGAGCGCAGCCGCGAGCTGGCCGACAAGAAGCTGGCGCAAGAGGAGGAGTGGGCGCGGCGAAAGCCCTCCGCCCAGCGCAAGCGTGCCGGGGCGCGCCTGGAGCAGCTCGCCGCCCTCCGGGCCGAGCGCCGCGCCCGCCGGGCGAAGGTTGGCAACGTCACGCTCCGCCTCGGCGACGCCACCCCGAGCGGGGTAAAGGTCGTGGACGTGGAGAACATGACCTTTGCCTATCCCGACGGTCGCGTGCTCGTGCGCGATTTCACCGCCACCATCATCCGGGGCGACAAGATCGGCCTCATCGGCCCTAACGGTGCGGGCAAGACCACCCTGATCAAGCTGCTCCTCGGCCAGCTGGCACCGAGCGGCGGCACGATCAAGCATGGCACCAACCTAGAGGTCGTCTATTACGATCAGCTGCGTGCGCAGATTGACGACAACCGCACAGTCGCCGACAACATCGCGAACGGCAACACCCACATCACCGTGGACGGCCGCACGCGGCATGTCATCAGCTACCTGCAGGATTTTCTCTTTGCTCCCGACCGCGCCCGCACGCCCGCCCGCGTGCTGTCCGGCGGCGAGCGCAACCGCCTCCTACTCGCCCGCCTGTTCACCAAGCCGGCCAATGTGCTCGTGCTCGACGAGCCGACCAACGATCTCGACATCGAGACGCTCGACCTGCTGGAGGATCTGCTCGTCGAGTTTCCCGGTACCGTGCTGCTCGTGAGCCACGACCGTGAGTTTCTCGACGAAGTCGTGACGAGCTCGCTCGTGTTCGAGGCTGACGGTGTGATCACCGACTGCGTCGGCGGCTACACGGACTGGCTGGCGGAGAAGGCGAAGCGCGCAGCCCGGCCCGCCGCCGGTTCTGGCTCGCCCAAGCCGGCCGCCTCGGTTGCGGGAGACCGCCCGGTGCGGAAAGCCCGTAAGCTGACCAATAAGGAGCAGCGCGAGTTGGACACCCTGCCGGCCCAAATCGAAAAACTCGAGGCCGAGCAGGACCAACTTGCTGCCCGGCTCGCAGATCCCGCGTTCTACAAGACGGAAGCGGCAAGGTTCGCTGAGGTAAAGGCCCGCCTCGACATAGTCGAAGCGGAGCACGCCAAGGCCTTCGCCCACTGGGAGGAGCTGGAGGCAGCAAAAAACGGCGCGAGCTAGGCCCCTCGGATTCGCGCGCCGGGCGCGCGGATTATTTCACGATGGCGAGTTGCGGACGCGTCGGTTCGGGCCAGTCCACGTGGAAGAACTTGCCGCGCGGTTGGTCCACCCGCTCATAGGTGTGGGCGCCAAAGTAGTCGCGCTGGGCTTGCAACAGGTTGGCGGGTAGGCGGGCTGAGCGGTAGCTGTCGTAGTAGGAGAGGGCGGAAGCGAAGGTGGGGGCGGGTACGCCGCACTCGGCGGAGAGGGCCACGACCTTGCGCCAGTTGGCCTGTGCTTTTTGCACCGTCTTGTTAAAATATGGATCAAGAAGCAGGTTCGCCAGCCCGGGGTTCCGGGCATAGGCCTCGGTTATCTTCTGGAGAAATGCGGCGCGGATGATGCAGCCGCCCCGGAAAATCTGGGCGATCTGGCTGAAATTGAGCTTCCAGTTGTATTCGGTCTGCGCGGCGCGCATGAGCTGGAAACCCTGCGCATAGGAGCAGATTTTCGAACAGTACAGCGCGTCGTGGATGGCGGCGATGAGTGCCTTTTTGGAAACCCGGTATTTTTTGCCCGGCCCCTTCAGGATTTTCGACGCGGCCACGCGTTCCTCCTTGATCGCGGAGACGCAGCGCGCGAAGACCGACTCGGCGACGGTCGGGGCGGCGACGCCCATGTCGAGCGCGTTGACCGAGGTCCATTTGCCGGTGCCTTTCTGGCCGGCGGTGTCGAGCACTACGTCCACAAAGGGCTTTTTCGTCACCGGATCTTTCTGCTTCAGGATGTCGGCGGTGATCTCGATGAGGAAGCTGTCGAGCTTACCGGTGTTCCATTCGGAGAAGATCCCGCCCATCTCAGCAGGTTTCATACCCAGCAGGCCGCGCATGAGGTCATAGGCCTCGCAGATCATCTGCATGTCGCCATATTCGATGCCGTTGTGGACCATCTTGACGTAGTGGCCCGCGCCATTTTCGCCGATGTAAGTCGTGCAAGGCACCCCGCCCGAGACGGGTTTGCCGGGCTTTGCGCCCGTGATGGGTTTGCCGGTCTTGGCATCAACCTTGGCGGCGATCGCCTCCCAGATGGGCTTGATTTCCTTCCACGCGGCGAAGTCGCAGCCCGGCATGAGCGACGGGCCGAAACGCGCGCCCTCCTCGCCGCCAGATGTGCCGCTGCCGACGAAGCGCAGGCCTTTTTCCTTGAGAGTCTTTTCACGGCGAATGGTGTCGGTCCAGAGGGCGTTGCCGCCGTCTATCACGATGTCGCCGGCTTCGAGCAGCGGCACGAGGCTGTCAATGACGGCGTCGGTGCCCTTGCCGGCCTGCACGAGGATTACGATCTTGCGGGGCTTGGCGAGCGAGGCGACGAACTCCTCGGGCGTCTTGGTGCCGACTACGCCGCCGGGCGTGTGGGGGTTTTCGGCGACAAACTTGTCGGTCTTGTCGGTCGTGCGGTTGTAAACCGAGATTTGGAAGCCGTGGTCGGCGATGTTGAGGGCGAGATTCTGACCCATGACGGCGAGGCCGATGAGTCCGATGTCGGAGCGGGATTTGGGCATGGAAGTAAGGGAACGGCATGATTGGAGCGTCCATCAGGAAAACCAACCCTAATTTTCCCTTTCAGCCGTTACGTTATGTCACGCTTGCGCCACTGCCCCGAGTTGTCACGGTTCGGGGACGTTATGATCGAAACTCTTGGCCGCACTACTCTTGCTGTTGCCGGCGAACTGGGTGATTTCACCCTGTTCGCGGGGCGGTCGCTGGCGTCGGCGGTGGGCTCGCGCAAGCTGGGGCGGCGCATCATGCGCGCGCTTTACGAGCAGGGAGTGCGCTGCCTGCCGGTGATTCTGATCGTGGGTGTGTTCACAGGTCTGGTGCTTGGATTGCAGGGCTATTATGTGCTCAGCCGCTACGGCTCGACGAGCGTGCTGGGTGAGCTGGTCTCGCTGACGCTCGTCCGCGAGCTCGCACCGGTGCTCGCCGCGCTGATGCTTGTGGGGCAGGCCGGCTCAGCGCTTGCGGCCGAGTTGGGTATCCAGCGCAATAGCGAGCAGATTGACGCGCTGGAAACGATGGGCGCCAGTCCGCACGCCTACCTCATCGCGCCGCGCGTCATCGCCGCGGCGGTGTCGTTTCCCGTGCAGACGGCGTTTTTTTCGCTCATCGGCATTTGGGGCGGCTACTTGTCGGGCTCGCTGTTGCTGCCGCTGCAAGGTGGCATCTATTGGGCGTCGGTGCATGACGCCGTGAAGTGGACCGACTTGCGCGAGTGCTTTCTCAAGGCCTTTGTCTTCGGCGTGCTCACCATCACCATCTGTGCGCACAACGGCTACAACACCCACCGTCGCACCCGTGCCACCGGAGCCCGCGCCGTGAGCGCCTCGACCACCCGCGCCGTCGTCGTGTCGTGCATCGCCGTGCTCGCGGCCGACTACATTATCACCTCGCTGCTTGTTCGCCTATGACCGCCCCGACCACCGAATTTCTCCTCGACGTGCGCGGTGTCGCCAAGCGTTTCGGCGACAATTCCGTGCTGACCGGCGCAGATCTGTTGGTGCCGCGCGGCAACATCGTCACCGTGCTGGGCAAGAGCGGCACGGGCAAGTCCGTCTTCCTGAAATGCCTCGCCGGCATCATCACGCCCGACGCCGGCGAGATCCGCTTCGACGGCCGGGTGCTGAACGCCGACAACGCCGCCGCGCGTGCGGAGTTCCGCCGTCGGTGCAGCTACCTGTTCCAGAGCAACGCGCTCTTTGACTCGCTCACCGCGCTCGAAAATGTCGCCCTCCCGCTTGAGTCCACGACGCAGGTGCCCAATGCGGAAATCCGGGAGCGCAGTCTCGAGGCGCTGCACCAGCTCGAGCTCGACCGTCACCGCGATGTCCATCCCGCCCAGCTCTCCGGGGGCATGCAGAAACGCCTCGCGCTCGCCCGTGCCATCGTCACCCGTCCCGAGCTTGTTCTGTTCGATGAGCCCACCGCCGGGCTCGACCCGCTCCGGCGGAACTCCGTCTTTGAAATGGTCGCCAAATACCAGCGCCAGTTCGGCTTCACCGCCGTGCTCGTCACGCACGACGTGCCCGAGGCCCTCGCGGTGAGCGACCGTATCGCGCTGCTGGACGCGGGCCGGATGCGGTTTCAGGGAACGCCCGCCGAATTTTGCCGGTCGGACGACCCGGCTGTGCGCTGCTTTCGTGACAGCGCCGTCGCCCTTCGTGATACGATTGCGGCCCTGCGCCGTGGTGAAACCCCATCTTCAGAGGAACCATCATGAAACATCAAACCAAACTCGAACTCGCGGTCGGGGTCTTTGTCTTCGCCGGCCTGGTCGCCCTCGGACTGCTCGCACTCAAGATCGGTGCCGGCTCGCTCGTCCACGGCGACACCTACACTGTCACCGCCGAGTTCGCCAACACCGGCAGCCTCAACCCGGGCAGCAATGTCGTCATCGCCGGAGTGCCGGTCGGCCGAGTCGAGGCCGTGCGTCTCGACGGCAAGCGCTATCGTGCCATCGTCGAGCTGCGCCTGCCCAAGGACGTGCGGCTCCCGCTTGACACTATCGCCTCGATCCGCACCGCCGGCCTTATTGGCGACAAATATGTCGGCCTCGCTCCCGGCGGCGATCCCGACCTGATCGCCACCGACGGCCAGGGAAAGATCACTGAGCACGAGGATGACGTGGACATTGCGTCCTTGATCAGCCGCTTCGCCTTCGGCAGTGTGCAGACGCCCGACAGCTCTGACAAAAAATGACCACGCGTCCTGCCCATGTTCCCCTTTCATTCGCGCACGCCGCCGTCGGCGGGTGCCGGGCTGCGGCCTGCCTGCCTGTGATGATGTTCGCCCTGGCCGTGTGCGCGCCGGTGCTCCCGGCCGCACCGGCCGCTCCGGCAAAAACGGACGACGTCGCCAAGTCTGCCGACCCCGTCCAAATGCTCCGCGCCGCCGTGGACGAAGTGCTCGCCATCGCCTACGCCGGCCAGCCTTCGGCCGACGCCCTCGCCCCGCGCCTGCGCACCGTGCTCGAAAAGTATTTCAACTTCGACTTTCTCACGCGCAGTGCGGTCGGCCCCGCGTGGTCCGGTTTTTCCCCGGAACAGCAGAAGCGCACCACCACCCTGTTCACCGAGGTGGTCATCCGCACCTACGCGCAAAAATTTGAGCCCGGCGACCGCCCGAAAATCTCCTACGCCAAGCCTGTCGAGCGCAACGCCACCAGCCGTGAGCTGCCCACCACCATCACCTATGCCGGCAAAACTTACGCTGTCTCCTACAGTGTCCGTCAGTTCCCCGAGGGCTGGCGTATTTACGATGTGAACATCGAGGGCGTGAGCATGGTCTCCAACTACCGTGCGCAGTTCGATCCCATCGCGCAGAAAAAGGACGGCCCCGCCGCCCTGATTGCCGCGCTCGAGAAAAACATCGCCGATTTCAAGGCCGACAAAAAATGAGCCGGTCCTTCCCTCCTGCCAGCAATTGGGGACGCGGCGCCCTCGCCGCGTTGCTGCTCGTCCTGGCGCTGGCCCCCGCAAGCACGTTCGCCGCCGCAGCCGCGGCCGAGCCCGACGAGTTTGCCGTACCGCCGGTCTCCGATCCCCTTGAGCCGCTCAATCGTGCCATCTTGAAGTTCAACGATGGCTTTTACTCCTACATCCTCCGTCCCGTCGCCCATGGCTACGAGCGCGCCACGCCGCCGCCCGTTCAGCACGGCCTCACCCATTTTTTTGAGAACCTCCGCTTTCCCATCCGCTTCGTTGGCGATGTGCTGGCCGGCCGCCCCAAGCGGGCCGCACAGGAGACGGAAAAGTTTCTCATCAACACCACGGTGGGTCTGGCCGGCCTCGTCAACGTGTCCGACTCCGTTCCTGCGCTCAAGGACGTGCCACCCGGCGGCCTCGGCACCGCGTTCGCCGCGTGGGGCCTTGGCCACGGCCCTTATCTCGTGCTGCCCATCACCGGCCCCAGTTCCGTGCGCGACGGGATCGGGTTGGTGGGAGATGTCTGGCTCATCCCGACCAACTGGGCGGCGTTCGAGCATGTGGATGGCTACCGCTGGTGGTGGCGGACCGGCCTCCAAACGCTCGATGTCGTGCAAGGAGCACCGGCCTGGCTGAAGACCTACGACGAGTTCAAGCAAGCCGCCGTGGACCCCTACATCGCCGTCCGCAACGGCTATCTCCAGTATCGCGACGCAGCGGTGAAGAAGTGAGGGGGCGGCGGGCGTTTGCTACCGGTTTTCGGGAGCAATTTCCCGGATCACCTCGGAAAACTGCGCATGCACGGCGGCCACCACCGGGCGGTGCTTCACCGTCCGGCTCGGCGGACAGGCTCCGGTCCAATTGTCGCCCCGCCAGTTCCTCGCCGGGCGGACCGGGCGAGGCATGAAGCCGCCGCCGCAGGTTGGACAGACGTTGCCCAGCACCGTCTCGACGCACGCGGCGCAAAAGGTGCATTCAAACGAGCAGATGCGCGCTTCCGTTGAGGCGGGCGGCAGTGCCTTGTTGCAATGTTCGCAGGTCGGGCGCAGTTCGAGGGCCATGTGGCTTTCTCCGTCCGGGCGCGGCGCGCGTCAAGCGCCATGGCCGGGCGTGGCGACGGGCTTTGCGAACTTAAATCGGCTTTCCATCCGCCGGGTTTGCCGGTTCAAAAACCCATGCGGATTTATTTCATGGGCATCTGCGGCACCGCCATGGGCAATGCGGCGCTGCTGGCACGCGCCGCCGGCCACGAGGTGCTGGGTGCGGACAGCGGCGTCTATCCGCCCATGAGCACCGTCCTCGCCGCCGCCGGCATCACGCTGCACGAGGGCTATGACCCGGTGCGGCTGGCGCAGCTTTCGCCGGGTCTCGTCGTCATCGGCAACGCCCTTTCGCGCGGCAACCCTGAGATTGAGTGGCTGCTCGACACGCGCGCCCTGCCGTTCACCTCGCTGCCGGCGCTGCTGCACGATTTTGTCCTGAAGGGGCGGCGCAACCTCGTCATCGCCGGCACCCACGGCAAGACCACCACGACCGCGCTCACGGCGTTTTTGCTGCGTGCGGCGGGAGGGGATCCCGGCTTTCTCATCGGGGGTGTGCCACAGGATCCGCCGGTCGGCGCACAACTGGGGACGCCGGGCGATCCGTTTGTCATCGAGGGCGACGAGTATGACAGCGCGTTTTTTGACAAGCGCAGCAAGTTCATCCACTACGCGCCGCACATCGCCGTGCTGAACAACCTCGAGTTCGACCACGCCGACATCTTCCGCGACCTCGCCGACGTGCAGCGGACTTTCACCCATCTCACCCGCATTGTGCCGCGCACCGGCTGGATCGTGCTCAACGGCGATGACGACAACCTGCGCGCCCTCGGCCCGTTGCCGTGGACGCGCATCGTGCGCGTCGGCACCGGCGAGGGCAACGACACGCGCATCGTGGATTTTGTCGAGGCGGCGGCGGGCGCTAGCTTCAAGCTGCTTTGGCGCGGTGCGCTCTGGGCCGAGGTAAAATGGACGCAACCGGGACTGTTCAACGCGCGCAATGCCGCGATGGCCGCGACGGCGGCGGGGCTGGCGCTCGACGAGAAAAACCCGACCACGCTTCGGCTCAATGCGCTGGCGGAATTTCGCAGCGTGAAACGCCGGCAGGAAATTTTACTAGCGACGCCCGCGCTCACTGTGATCGAGGATTTCGGCCACCATCCGACGGCCCTGGCGGAAACGCTGCGTTCCTTCCGCGCGCGCTTTCCCGGGGCCACGCTGACGGCGGTGTTCGAGCCGCGCAGCAACACCGCTCGCACCCAGGCACTGCAGGCCGGCTTTCTCGGTGCGCTCGCACTGGCGGATGAGGTTTATCTCGGCGCGGTCAGCCGGGCGGACAAGCTGGCCGAGGGCGGGCGGTTCGACGCGCCGGCGGTCGCCCGGTCGCTCTCCGCGCAGGGCGTGGTCGCGGAGGCGTTCGCCACCAATGCCGCCTTGCTGGAAAATCTCACGGCCCAAACC
>JBAXLL010000012.1:0-16037 GCA_037134835.1 Verrucomicrobiota bacterium | reverse complement strand
ACCCCCCACTCCCAGAATCAAGAACGCCCCGCCCACTCTGCCAGCGGCTGGCTTTGCCTCCTCATCACCCTCGCGCTCTACGGCCTGGCCATCTGGCTCATTGTGTCCGCCGCACACGGCCAGAATGGTGCGGTAGTTTTGACCGGCATCGGCACATTATTCGCTGCGATTGTGATGTCGTGGGGCTTTTTCACCCTTCAGCCGAACGAGGCTGCGGTGCTGATCCTCTTCGGTGCCTACAAGGGTACCGTGCGGTACAGCGGTTTCTCTTTCACCAACCCGTTCAACAAGAAGCTCAAAATCTCCCTGCGCGCCCGCAATCTCAACGGCGACAAGCTTAAGGTCAACGATCTGCGCGGCAACCCCATCGAGATCGCCGCCGTCGTGGTTTGGCGTGTGCGCGACACCACGCAGGCTGTATTCGACGTGGACAACTATGAGAATTACGTCCGGATTCAGAGCGAGTCCGCCGTGCGCCATGTCGCCAGCAGCTACGCCTACGACGACGGCGAGCCCAACGAACTCACCCTGCGCGGCGGCAGCGACGGGGTGTCGGCCGCGCTCACCCGCGAGCTGCAGGAGCGGCTGGCCAAGGCGGGCGTCGAAGTGGACGAGGCGCGGCTGACGCATCTCGCCTATGCCCCCGAGATCGCGCAGGCCATGCTCAGGCGCCAGCAGGCCGAGGCCGTGATCGCGGCGCGGACCAAGATCGTCCACGGGGCCGTGAGCATGGTCGAAATGGCGCTCAACGAGCTGTCCGCTAAGAATGTCGTGCACCTCGACGAGGAGCGGAAGGCCGCAATGGTCTCCAACCTCCTCGTCGTGCTCTGCGGCGAGTCCGAGGTGCACCCCGTCGTCAATACCGGCACGCTGCACAACTGACCGGTTGGCCTCGCGTGTCCGCCAGATTCCAGAGTCCAAACATCTCCCATACTCATGCCTAACGAATTTTTTATCTGGACGGTGATGATCGTCTTGAACTGTGGGTTCGTTATTGTTGCCGATATCAGGCATCTGAAAGCTCTCAAAAAATGGGGAAGCTTTTGTTCGCCGGGTATCATTTTATTTATTTTCGTCATCGCCGGTCTAGGCACCATATTTTCAATGGGATTCGCCATCATTTATGCCCTTTATGCTGTGCTGATCATGCCCATGCCTCAAAGCCCTTTGAATTTGGGAGCGCCGCCGATGGTTCTTCTGCCCGTGTTGTTCGGCTGCCTTGAATGGCTCTTTTTATGGCGCTTGCCGCCTTATTGGCTCCGCTATCTCGAACGAGCCCGCCAGGAGTCCCGGAAGTGAGTCGCCCCCCTGACATGCCTACTGAAGAGCGCAAAGCCGTTCTGCTCCGGATCGCTCCCGAACTCTGGCGCGATCTCGAAGGCTGGGCGGCGGATGAGCTGCGCAGTGTCAATGGCCAGGTCGAATATCTTCTGCGTCAGGCCGTGCAGAGGCGAAAAAAAAGCCAGCCCGTCGCCGACGATGACCCAACACGCAAGCGGTGACCTGCCGGCCTTGGCCCGGTCAGGCTGGGTTTTCCGCTGCCTTGCCGCCGGCACGCCCCGAAAAAATCTTTCCACAACTTTTCCTTGCGCGGGCGAGCGGCACGGCCTCACGCTGTTGTCCCGTGAAATACATCTTTGTCACGGGTGGCGTGGTTTCCTCATTGGGCAAGGGCCTCACGGCGGCCTCGCTGGGCGCGCTGCTCGAGATGCGGGGCCTGCGGGTTCGCATCCAGAAGTTCGACCCCTATCTTAACGTGGATCCGGGCACGATGAGCCCGTTTCAGCATGGCGAGGTCTATGTGCTCGACGACGGTGCGGAGACCGACCTCGACCTCGGGCATTACGAGCGTTTCACCTCGGGCAAACTGTCCCGCGCCAACAGCCTCTCCTCGGGCCAGATTTACGAGGCCGTCATCGCCAAGGAGCGGCGCGGCGACTACCTCGGCAAGACCGTACAGGTGATCCCGCACGTCACGAACGAAATCAAGGATCGCATTTACAAAGGCGGCAAGGGCGTGGATGTGCTGATCACCGAGATCGGCGGCACCACGGGTGACATTGAGGGGCTGCCCTTCATCGAGGCGCTGCGGCAGTTCGCCCTCGAGGTCGGGCCGCGCGACTGCATCTTTATCCACGTCACTCTGGTCCCCTACGTCGGCGCGGCGGGAGAGCTGAAGACCAAACCCACCCAGCAGTCCGTCGCCAAGCTTCGCGAGATCGGCGTGCAGCCGCATATCGTGGTGTGCCGCTGCGACCGCCCGCTTGACCGTGACCTGCGCGGGAAAATCTCCATGTTTTGCAACGTTCCCGTGGCCTCGGTCATCTCCTGCCAGGACGTCGCCTCCATCTATGAGCTGCCCCTGGCCCTCCAGCGCGAGGGGCTGGACACGCAGGTGCTCAGTCTCCTCGGCCTGCGCCGGCCCGCGCCGCGTCGCAACGTCTGGCACGACATCGTCCACCGCCTCCGTCACCCGCGGCATACCGTCACGATCGGCGTCGTCGGCAAATACATCGAGCTGCAGGACGCCTATAAGTCGGTGTATGAGTCCATCACCCACGCCGGCATCGCAAACCGCTGTCAGGTCAACGTCCGCCGCATTGACGCCGAGAAGCTGGAGAAAAAGGGCGGCCACGCCCTGCTGCGCGGGCTCGACGGCATTCTGGTCCCCGGCGGCTTCGGCAATCGCGGCACCGAGGGCAAGATCGCGGCGGCGAAATTCGCCCGCGAAAAGCAGGTGCCTTACTACGGCCTCTGCCTCGGCCTGCAGATCGCGGTCATCGAATTCGCGCGCAACGTGCTGGGCCTCAAGGAGGCCAACTCTATGGAATTCAACCCCCGGACGCCCGATCCGGTGATCGCGCTCATGGACGAGCAGCGCAATGTCGTGGCCAAGGGCGGCACGATGCGCCTCGGCGCTTACGACTGCCGCCTCAAGCCCGGCACGCTGGCCCGCAAGGCCTACGGGCGGGCCATGATCAGCGAGCGGCATCGGCACCGCTACGAGGTCAATAACCAGTATCTCGGGCGCCTTGAGGCCGCCGGCATGGTCATCTCCGGCTGGAACCCGAAACGCGGCCTCGTCGAGATCGCCGAGCTGAAAAACCACCCATGGTTCCTTGGCGTGCAATGCCACCCTGAGTTTCATTCGAAGCCCGACCAGCCGCACCCGCTCTTCGCCGCCTTTATTGCGGCGGCGGTCAGGCACAAGCGCGCGAAGCGTGCCTGAGTGCGGATTGGGATGATCGCGGGTTTCGGCTCGGCACGCCCGCTGCGGTCCTCCATGTTACGCCATGCTCTTCATCCAGAAAAAACTCCTCCTGATCGCCGGCCCGTGCTCGCTCGAAAACGAGCGCGTCACCCGTGCCGTGGCCGCAGCGCTCGTCGCGCTCGGCCGCCGGCATCGCGAGCTGCGCATCATCTTCAAGGGTTCCTTCGACAAGGCCAACCGCACCTCGCTTGGCGGCGCGCGCGGCCCCGGTCTCGACGCCGGCCTCAAACTTCTCGCGATGGTGAAGCGCGACTACGGCTTTCCTGTCTTGACCGACCTCCACGAGGTCGCGCAGGTGTCTGCGGTTGCCGCCGTGTGCGACGTCCTGCAAATCCCCGCGTTTCTCTGCCGCCAGACCGATCTGCTCCTCGCCGCCGCCGCGTCCGGCCGCTGCGTCAACGTGAAAAAAGGCCAGTTTCTGTCCCCACAGGAGATGCCGTTCGTTGTGGCCAAGCTCCGCGAGGGCGGGGCGGAGGAAATCTGGCAGACCGAGCGCGGCACCAGCTTCGGCTATCAAAACCTCGTCGTGGACATGCGCTCGTTCAGCCTCATGCGCCAAAACCGGTTCCCCACAGTTTTCGACGCGACGCACAGCGTGCAGCTCCCCGGCGCGGCGGGTGGCACCAGTGGCGGGCAGCGCGAGTTTGTGCCGCCACTGGCGAAGGCCGCGCTGGCCGCTGGGTCCGATGGCCTGTTCATCGAAACGCATCCGAACCCCGCCAAGGCCATCAGCGATGCCCAGAGCCAGATTCCGCTGGCCGAACTCCCCCCGCTTATCGCCTCCTGCCTGGCCGTGTGGAAAGCCGTGCGGTGAAGTGCCGGGTGCGGGCCACCAAGGTTTATTGGCGGCCATGCCGGAGGCATACCGGCGGCAGGTGGGGCAGTTCATCGCCACGGCGAATTGAGCGACCCGCGCGGCATCCTCTCCCCCAATTTTGTGATTCGCTCCGACTGGGCCCCCCTCTTCTCACTTCGCACTATCCCATTCAGCGAGCTGGCGGGTTGCGGGCACGAAACCGGGCGTTTTCCGCAATACTTCCTGGATGAGTCGCACCGCTTCGGCGGGGTGGGCCGTGTCGTGCAGTTGCTTTGCCAGCTCGATCGCGGCCTGCGAGCGGTCCCGGTCTCCGTTCAGGAAAAGGCGGGCGGCCGAGGTCATGGCGGTGTTTTCGCCGAGGCGTCCGTTGAGGATGATCTCGTTACTTCTCAGCTCCGCGTCGCGCGTGGCCAGCCAGGCGGGATTGGCGGTACGGACGGCGCGGATCTGGGCCAGCGCGGCGGCGGAATCGGACGTCTGAAGGGTGGCCGTGAGCGCCGCCATGAAAAGGACCTCGTTGGCGAGGGTGGCCGCGGTGATCGCGGGCGTGGTGGCGGGTGTCGGCGTGGCCACGGCAGGCCGCCATTCGGCGAGCAAGCGGGCGGCCGGGGCGAAGCCCGGCATCCGGCGCAGCACGGTGTCGAGCAGGCGTTCGGCCTCGGTGGACGCATCAGTGGCGCGTAGCTCGCGGGCAAGCGCGAGAGCCGCGTTGGCGCGATCGGTTGTGCCGTTGAGCCAGCGGGCGGCGGCTGCTGCGAGGCCGGTGAGATCGTGTAACCGGGCGGCGATGAGCACCTCGTCGCGGTCCAGTTCGGCGGCATGGTCGGCGACCCAGCCCGGTACTGGGCTGGTGGCGCGGGCCGCCATAATCTGGGCGCGGGCGGCGGTGTGGTCCCCGGCCGCCATCGCATCCGTGAGCGTTTGGAAAAATTCCGTTTCTGACGCGATGACGACGGCCAGTTTTGGCGCAGGCAGAGCGGAAGACTGGGAGGCGGCTTGGGCGAGCGCGACCTCTTGGATCAGGTCCTTCTCCTGGTCGCGGAGCGTCACACTGTCGGGAAAGGCACCGCGTGCGACTGCCAGTACTCGCTGCGCAGTCTCGGGCCGTCCGGCGCGGCGGAGCGTCGCGAGCGCATCCCGGAAAAGCGCCAGCGGGAGCTGGTGCTGGTGGTCGTGGATGAAATTGACGAAGGCGGACTGCGCATCGGCGGCCGGACTGCTGGCGGCGGCGATGGTCGCAGACATCCACGCGAGCCAAAGCTGTGCCTCGGCTTTGTCCTTGGGCAGGGCGGGCCGCATGGCTGCGACCGTGGTGGCGGCGTCCTTCCAGTGGGCATTCTTGATTTGGGCGGCGGCGAGGGCGCGCTGCAACGGCAGGAGATTCAGCCGCTGGGTACGCGCCTGCTCGATGAGCTGCCGGAGCAGCGGTTCCTCGCCCACCTCCGCCAGCGGCTCGGCGAGCAGCACGAGGTTGGGGAGCTTCGCACCGAAGCGGAGAAAAAAGGTGTCATAGCTTTTCTCCGCCGCGTCGTGCTCGCCGGCGAGCAGCCGCTGGATGATGCCGTAGACATAAGGTGACGCCGAGACGGGGTCGGCGGCGCGCAGCTCCTCGAGGACGCGATTCATGTCCTCTGTCCGCCCGGTCTCGCGAAACACGCGCACCTGCAGGCGGCGCACCTGCGTGATTTCTTCGGGGCGGCGGGCCTGCTCGCGCCATTGCGCGAGAAAGTCGGCGGCGGTGGCCGGGCTGGTCTTGAGCAGCGCGAGCGTCTTGAACTCGCGCATGACCTCGCCCTGCGTGTCGCCTTCGGCCTCTGCGAGGCGTACGGCTTCGTCACTGCGGTTGGCGGCGATCAGGGCGGATAGCTTCTGGCGCAGGACCGACTGCCGGTCGGGGGCGAGCTGCGGCTTGCCGTCGAGCTGGGCGAGCGCGAGGTCGCAGGCTTTCAGCCAGAGCGGAAAATTTTCCCCCGCCGCCGCGACGCCAAAGAGCTGGGTGAGGTAGGCGCGGCCCGGGTAGCCCCGGTCGAGACCGGCGAGCAATGTCGCCTCGGCTTTCTGCCGGCCGGCCAGCTGCATCTGAAACTGCGCGAGTTCGATCCGACCCTTGGTGGAATGAGGGTCACGCTGCAGCCCATATTCCAATTCTTTGTAAGCTTCGTTTGGTCTTTTGTCCCGCAGGTGAGAAAGTCCACGCTCGATCAGATCCTGGCCGCGTTTGGCATTGAGCTGCGACCAGCGCCAGGGCAGCACGAGATCGGCGTAGGTGATGGAATTGTTGGGCTGGGTGTCGAGATTCCGCAGTTTGATGGCGGCCCCGGAGAAAAACGCCGCCAGCAGCAGCGCGCCACCCCACGCCAGCACCATACTCACGCTCACGGCGACCATCCACGGCCCTCCGCCGCCGCGCCGGTAGTGGCCAAACAACCCGCCGAGCTTCCAATCCGCCTTCTGCTGGCGCGGCATCCAGACGATGGTGATGGGCGGCAGCGCCATGAAGAAAAAGTTCGGCCGCGCTCAGGCGGGCGCGGGGGTGACCGCCGGCAGCGCGCCGCCGCCGTTTTGTGCGCCGCGCACCGACTCGGCCAGCGTGACCGGGTGCGCGTGCGCCTCGGCTTCTCCGCGCTCGTGGTTGAAACGCATGGAGACGGTTTTCGACACGCCGCGCTGTTCCATGGTCACGCCGTAGATCGCGTCGGCGGCGGCGACCGTGCGCTTGTTGTGGGTGATGATGATGAACTGCGACCCGCCCGTGAAATTTTTCAGCAGGTCGGTGAAACGGCCGATGTTCGACTCGTCGAGCGGTGCGTCGAGCTCGTCAAGCAGGCAGAACGGCGAGGGCTTCACCATGTAGAGCGCGAAGAGCAGCGCGACCGCCGTGAGCGTGCGCTGGCCGCCGGAGAGCAGCGTGATGCCGCGCAGCTTGGTGCCGGGCGGCTGCGCCACGATCTCGATGCCCGACTCCAGCGGGTCGTCTCCCGCCAGCAGTTCCAGCCGCGCCACCCCGCCGCCGAAAAGCGTCTGAAAGGTGTAGCTGAAGTTTTTCCGCACCTGCTCAAACGTGATCGCAAACTGTTCCTGCGAAGTGCGGTTGATCTCGTCAATGGTCTTGAGCAGCTCGGCCTTCGCGCCGGCGAGGTCGGCCGTCTGCGTCGTGAGAAAGTCGTGGCGCTGCTTGAGGTCGGCATATTCCTCGATGGCCACGAGGTTGACTGCGCCCATGGACTGCAGGCGCTGGCGGAGCGCGTCACTCTCGGTCTTGATCAGCGGCCAGTCGGTCGCGGTGAGCGCGGCGAGGTCGGCCTCCGTCGGCTCGCCTTTCGGCTGCCCCTTGGTCTTACGGCGGGGTTTCGTGGGGGCTTCGGCGGTGTCCCCGTTCCCGGCTCCCGGCTCCTCTTCCTCGTCCAAATCCAGCGGCTTCATGTCTGGTGGATCGTCGTCCGCGCGCCAGAGCAGCTGTTTCCAGTCGAGTGCCTTCACGTCGGCGGCAAACTCGCGCATCGCGTCCTCGGCGAGGAACTGGGCGCGGGCGGCGTGTTCTGCGAGCTTCACCTCATTGCGGCCCAGCTCGGCCTGCGCGGCGTCGGCATCGGCACGGAGCGACTGCTGCGCGGTTTCGACTGCGGCGATGGCCGCCTCAATCTCCGCGAGTTCGGTGCGGACGCGCTCGACCGTCTGTTGCGCGACGATGAGGGTCCCGGCGAGCTGGGCGCCGCGCTCGTTTTCGCGGGCTGTTTCCCGTGCGAGGTCCTCAATTTGGTCTGTCCAGCCGTCAATCTCCTGCTGGCGTTGCACCAGGATTTCGCCCAGCTGGGTGCGGCGGCGGGCCATGTCGGCGAGGCCGCGGTCAATGACCTCGACTTTCTGGCGGCGCTCCGCGAGCTCGAGGCGGGCTTGCCCGAGGGTGTCGCGCTTCACATCGCGCTCGGTGCGCACGGCGGCGACTTGCTTGTCGAGCGCGGCGATCCGCTCGCGCTGTGCGGCGGCCTCGCCCTCGGCGGCGGCGAGTCCGGCGCTGGATTTCTCAAACCGGGCCTGGGCCTCCTGCCGGGCTCCGGCGAGCGCGGTCAGCTCGCTTTCCATCCGGCGCAGGCGCACGGCGACGTCGTCGGCCGAGCGCTGCGCGGCGCGCTGCTCGGTTTGCACGGAGGCCGTCTGCTGGGTGGCGGCGAGCACTTCCGTGCGCTTCTGCTCCAGCGCCTGCTCGGCAGCGGCGAGGCGGGCATTGAGGGCGTCAATGACCGCCTTCTGTTTGTCGTGCTGGGCCTGCTCCGCGGCGAGCGCCCTGGCCGTTTCGCGCAGGTCGATGCGCCGTTGCACAATGCCACCGGTGGGCTTCTTGAGATGGCCGCCGGTGACGAGACCGCGCCGGTCCACCAGTTCGCCTTTGCGCGTGGCGACCGCGAGGAACGGAAACGCCGGGTTGAGCGCCCAAAAGTCCAGAAATGCGCCCAGATCGTCAGCGATGTAGCACTCGGAGAGCAGGCTGATCGCCGGATGGCCCGGCTCGACCTCGCCCAAGCCTTGGATGGCGGGCACCAGCCCGACGGGCAGTGTGCGGCCGGCGTCACCACCCGTGCCGCCCACGACGACGCGCAGCACGGCGCTGCCGATCTGGTCGGCCTCGAGCTTTTCCAGCACGCGGCGCGCCGTGGCCGCGTCGGCCACGCTCACCGCCTCGACGGCCGCGCCCAGCAGCGCCTCGACGGCCTTGCCCGATTCCGGCTGGATTTCCAGCCCGGCGGAAATGGCGGCCGGCTTCGCGCCGCCCAGCACACTGTCGAGTTTGCCTTGGAGCAACGCCTTCGCGCCCTCGCCGAACCCCTCCCATTTTTCCTGCAGCTGCTGCAGCAGCTTCAACCGCGCTGACCGCTGCGCCAGGCCGCGGTCCACCTCCTGCAAAATCCGCTGGGCGTCACGAAATTCGCGCGTCAGCTCGATAATTGTCTGCTGCCCGGCCGCCGCCTCCTGGTGCAGGCGCGCCTTCTCGGCGGCGGCCGCATCGGCGCGGGTGGCCGCGTCGCTCGCGGCGAGCGCTGCCGCGACCTGCGCGGCGCGGATGGCGTCGAGCTCGGCCGACAACCCCTCGTGCCGCTGGGCCGATGTCTTTTGGTCCACCTCATGGCCGGTGCAGTCGGTGCGGAGACGCGCGATGCTGCTCTCCATCTGGAGCATGGCAAATTTCGCCTGTTGCAGCTCCTGCTCGGTGCGGGCGAGGGCGGCCTCAGCGACCGACAGCTCGCGGTTGCGGTTCTGATAAACGGCGTCGCTCGCCCCTAGGAGCGTGAGCTGCTGCTGCTTGTCCTGCACGCCGCTGTCGGCCTGGGCGGCCAGCTCGCGCTGCTGCATGTCCAGCTCACCCAGATTGTCGCGCGACGACTGCACCCGGTCCTGTAAACCTGTGCGGCGGATCTGGGCGAGATTGGCGGCATTTTCGGCGGCTTCCTTTTGCGAACGTAGGTCAAAGACGGACTGCTGCCCCTCCGACGCCCGCTGCTGGAGGCGCGTGCGCGTGGCCTTCTGCTCATCGAGCGCCGACTGCTCCCCCTCGAGCCGGGAGCGGCGCTCCGTGGCGGTGGTGCGCTGGGCGGCGACCTTGCCTTCGAGATCCGCCACCACGGCGGCGAGCTGCGCATGTTGAAGCGCGCTGTGGGCGAGGCTCAGGTGGCGCAGGCGGAAACTCAGACGCTTGAAGCGCAGCGCTTTGGCCGCCTGCCGGCGGAGGCTGCCGATCTGGCGCGTCACCTCGGTGACCACGTCGGACACCCGCGCCAAGTTTTGGTCGGTGAGGGCGAGCTTGTTCATGGCCTCGCGGCGTGAGCTCTTGTATTTGGTGATGCCTGCCGCCTCTTCAAATACGGCGCGCCGCTCCTCCGGCTTGGACGACAGGATGAGGTCGATCTGCCCCTGCGCCATCACCGAGTAGCTGGTGCGGCCGATGCCCGTGTCCATGAAGAGCCGGTGGATGTCTTTCAGGCGGCACGCCTGTCCGTTGAAAAAATACTCGCTCTGGCCGTCGCGGTGGACGCGGCGCATGATCTCGACCTCGTGAAACTCCTTACCCAGCTGCGCCTCGCAGCCGGAGAGCAGCAGGGCGACCTCGCACAGCTGGGCGGCCCGGCGCGAATCAGTACCCTCAAAGATTACATCCTGCATGGAGCCGCCACGCAAAGCCTTGGCGCTCTGTTCGCCCAGCACCCAGCGGATGGCATCGGCGATGTTGGACTTGCCACAGCCATTGGGACCGACGACGGCGGTGACCCCCGGTTCGAAGCGCAAAGTGGTGGCGTCCGCGAAGGACTTGAAATTGTTAAGGCGGAGAGCCTGAAGATGCATGGGTAAAACGTGATTGAGACGCCGCGCCCGCGCGCGGCAAAGGAAAAAACTGCTCCATGGGCACACTTATCCTATCAGCTTTTCCACCCTTCGGTCCCCACCGCGACCGCTCCCAGCAACTGCCGGTTTAAACTGCCGCCGCTGAAGAGCATTTCGTCGAGCGCCAGCTCGACATGCGCCTGCGTGAGCTTCGCGCCTGCGCCCGCCTCAATCGAGGCCTGGGCGCTGCGCCGCATCAACTCTTTGATGAAGGCGGCGCTCCCTTGCTGAGTTTTTCGCACGAGCAATTCCACGATGTCGTCTGCGAAGGCCAGCCCGCCGGCGTAAAGCCGCACGAGTTTGCGGCGCCCGTCGGCGTCGGGCAGCGGAAACTCCACTGCCTGGTCAATGCGGCCGGGTCGGCCTGCCAGCGCGGTCTCGATTTGCTCGGGCCGGTTGGTGGTCAGGATGAACAGCAACTCGGCATCCTCGCGCAGTCCGTCCATTTCATTGAGGAGCCGGTTGAGCAGACTCTCTTCGCAGGGTGAATTCATGTCCTGCCGGGCGCGGGCGATCAGATCCGCGTCCTCGATTACCACGATGGCCGGCTGCAGGAACCGGGCGAGTTGTATGTATTCGCCCAGCAGGGCCACCTGTTCGGCCGTGATCAGGAGGGTTGTATGCTGCGGGAGCTCGGCGGCCAGATAATGGATGGTATGCGTCTTGCCGGTGCCGGGCGGTCCGTAGAATAGCAGCCCCTTTTTCATTGGCAGCCCCAGCGCGCGCAGCTCGCCGCGCCGGCGCACAAATTGGAGAACGTTGCGGTCCAACAGCGCCAGCGTGGACGCCGGGAGCACGATCTGATCGCGGCTCACGCGCTTCAGCCGGTGCACGCGCACCGTGCCAATGCTGCCGGGGTTGTGGGGCATCCCTTCCAGGGAAAGTACACGCCCGCGGTAGCTGCCGGCCGATTGCACGCGCCGCTCGATGTCGGTGAACAGCCGGCGGGTGAGCTCGCTGCCCGTCGTTCCCGGCATGACGCCGATCTCGAGGTGCACGCCCGCCTTCCGCCCGTGCGTGAACGCGGGCGAGAGCAAGGCGGAAAAACGTGCGCCCGGCTGGCCGGCGAGCCACAGGGCCTGCTTCAGGCACCGGGCCGGTTCGCCGTCGCCGATGTCGAGATCCTCGTATTGCAGCGGCCCGATCTCAGCCCCGAAGCCGTGCCTGTGCGACTTTGACGGCATCAGGCTGGCCAGCGTGATGGTGTCGTGGGAGAACGGCACATGGACGCCGAGGAATTGCGCGACGGGAATCTCGCCGCCGAAGATTGCCTCCAGCACGCGTTGCACGTCCACGCGCGCCGGCAGCGGAAACGTCCGCCCGGTGGTGACCAGCTCGCGCATCGCGCAGCCGGGAAAATGTTGGGCAAAACACGGGGCAAAGGAAGCGGTGTCCTTTGCCTGGCGGCGGGACTTCCCCGACGGACGGGAACGGCGGGCGGAATTTTTCTTGGGCATGGGAGGGGCAGGAAGAGTCCGGAGATCAAGAGAGGGAGGGAACAGGAGGGCGCAGCGGGGAGCGAGGAAAAGGTGCGTTACGATCTCAAACACCTTTCCTCCTCGTTTAAATCCCGAATTCCGAATTCTGGATCCTTAATTTGGGATACCTTTCTCTACCCCGCCTCCTGATCAATGGGAGCCCGTTCCAGATCGGCCAGGGTGGGGTGGAGCGCCTCGTAAGTGGGCGGGAAGTGCACATTGGGGTGCACGACGCGGCCGTGACGGTGGCGGAACTGTTCTTGCGCAGTGAGCCAGTGGTCGAGCTCATGGTTGCCGGGGCAGCCTTGCCTGAGCCAGAGAAAATAGGCGCCCTGCTGGATTTCGGCCTCTGCGAGTTCGCGTGTCGGCGGTGCGGTATGCTTGGTCTTCATCGTGTGATCAGGTTGAAGGAGGTATCCTCAGGCTCCCCGCTGGGGCGGAGTTCCGGTGTACGCCGGGCTTACGGTCAAGTCTGACTGGTTTATTTCCCAGTGCAAATCGCGGCGCACGATTTTCTTCGTCTGGTAACCAGATCCGGGCGCGGAGTGAGGTCGGTTGTGCCTAGATCTCGGCCTTCACCTAGTCGAGAATCTCGGCTTCTCGAGTTGCCCCTCAGCCTGCTCACCACCTTTATCTTGCCCCTCATCATTGTTCGCCATGGCGTTATTTTCTTAGGGCTAATAACGTGACAATTGACTGACGGGCATGATTTTCCCATATCTCGCCTCCTGAATCCTTCCCTCCCGTCCTCTTTTAATCATCCCCGTGATCCACTGCACGGCGTCACCTTGGAAAAAATCGTCCAGGAGCTCGTCGCGAAGCACGGCTGGGAGGAAATGGCCAAGCGCATCCCGGTGAGATGCTTCCAATTTGATCCGTCGGTCAAGTCCAGCCTCACCTTTCTGCGCAAGACTCCTTGGGCCCGCACGAAGGTCGAGGCTTGGTTCATCGCGGAGCGGTCGCAGTCTGGCTAGGCGCGAAGACACATAGCAGCGCAGGGAGACGAAAGGCCGACTTGGCTCCCTCCCTGTTCTGGTGATTCCAATCCCAGTCGCGGAGCCTTACAGGGTTTTGTGCGTGCCGTCGCAAAGCGGGGCCGTCTTAGAGTGCTTGCAGCCGCAGAAATATGCCGTCTCGGTTTTGGCCGCCTTAAACATCAGCGGAGCAAATCCGGTGCCCTTGTGCGAACCGTCGCAAAACGGCTGGGCCTTGCTGCCACCGCAGGCGCACCAAGCGTAAGTTTTGCCTGCTTCGACGTTGATGGGGTAGGGAGATTTCTGCGGAATGATGGGAGGATTCATGGGAGTAGACTGGCTTCGGCGTAGCGTATGGCGAGAACTATCAGCCCCCGCTCCCCGAGGCCGAAGCGGTGGGTCGGCGGCTGCGGCTGATGAGGCAGATTAAATCGCCGCTTTGCGCGATAGCTTGCCAATGGGAGCGATGGGCGGGTATCACGAGGTTGCGCCCTTCGGTGCCGTAAATCGCTGTGACCGCTCCCATGCCCCTTTCCACGACCCTCTATTCCCACGAACCGCTATGGGACGCAGGCCGCTGGCTGCCGACCACGGCTGACGAGGTGAGCGCGCGTGGTTGGGATTATCTCGATGTGATCATCGTGTCGGGCGACGCCTATGTGGATCATCCAGCGTTTGGCACGGCGGTCATTGGACGCATGCTGGAAGCCGAGGGCCTGCGGGTGGCGATCCTGCCGCAGCCGAACTGGCGCGACGATCTGCGCGATTTCAACAAGCTCGGCACGCCGCGGATGTTCTTTGGCGTCACCTCGGGCTGCATGGACTCGATGGTCAACCGCTATACGGCGGCCAAGAAGCCCCGCAGCGAGGACGCCTACACCCCAGGCGGCGAACATGGCTTCCGGCCCGATTACGCCACGACGGTCTATGCGCAGATTCTGAAAAAACTGTTCCCCGAGGTCCCGGTGATGATCGGCGGCATCGAGGCGAGTCTGCGTCGCGTCACGCACTATGACTATTGGTCGGACACGTTGAAGCCGTCCATTCTGGCCGAGAGCGGCGCCGACTTGCTGGTCTATGGCATGGGCGAGCTGCCGCTGCGGGAGACCGTCCGCCTGCTGAAGCGCGGCGTCCCGTTCGCCTCGCTGCGTACGGTTCCGCAGACGGCGGTCCTGCTGCCGCCGGACGCAAAGGTGCCGAAGAATGACAACTGGGAAGATTTCACCCTGCATTCGCACGAGGAGTGCGGGCGCGACCGAGGGCTTTACTCGAGCAACTTCAAGGACATCGAGACCGAGTCGAACCGGGTGAAGGCGCGCCGGCTGCTCCAGCCGACCGGCGATCGCATGCTGGTGATCAACCCGCCGTTCCCGACGATGAGCGAGGAGCAGATTGATCAGAGCTTCGACCTGCCTTACACGCGCCTGCCCCATCCGAAATACCGCAAGCGCGGGCCGATCCCGGCCTACGAGATGATCAAGCACTCGATCAACATGCACCGCGGATGCTTTGGGGGTTGCAGCTTCTGCACCATCTCGGCGCACCAGGGCAAGTTTGTCGCCAGCCGCAGCAAGGAGTCCATTCTGCGGGAAGTGGAGACGATCAAGCAGATGCCGGACTTCCGCGGCACGATCAGCGATCTCGGCGGCCCGTCGGCCAACATGTACAAGATGAAAGGCAAGGAGCAATGGATCTGCGACGAGTGCGTGCGCCCGAGCTGCATCTGGCCCGAGGTCTGCCGCAACCTTGACACCGATCACACCGCGCTGCTCGACATCTACCGGAGCGTGCGCGAGACGGAGGGCGTGAACCACGCCTTCGTGACGAGCGGCATCCGCTACGATTTGTTTCTCCACGACAAGAGCGTCTCCCCGCAGGCCAAGGCCAGCCACGAGCGCTATGTGGACGAGCTGGCCGAGCACCACGTTTCCGGCCGGCTCAAGGTCGCGCCCGAACACACGAGTGACCATGTGCTGCGCGTCATGCGCAAGCCCACCTTCAAGCTCTTCTACAAGTTCAAGGAGAAGTTTGACCGGGCGGCCAAACGGGCGGGCAAGGAGAAGATGCAGATCATTCCGTATTTCATCAGCTCGCACCCGGGTTCGCGGCCGGAGGACATGGCGGAGCTCGCGCTCAAGACCAAGGACCTCGGCTTCCGCTTGGAACAGGTGCAGGATTTTACCCCGACGCCGATGACGGTCGCGACCGAGATTTACGCCACCGGTGTGCATCCCTATAGTGCGGAAGAAATTTGTGTCGCCCGGACGCCGGCGGAGAAACAGGAGCAGCGGAGTTTCTTTTTCTGGTACAAACCCGAGGTGAAGTCCGCGCTCCGCAAATCCATGGCCCGGCTCGGCCTCGGCGACATGGCCGCACGTCTGCTCGACGGCAAACAAAAGACCGTGGACGTCACGCCGCTGCCGCACATCACCCCCTGCGGAATGAATGTGCCGGGTCGCCGGGTGGCCGCCGCGACCGCCGCGACCGCCCGGCCGGCCCACCCGCCGCGTCCGAAAAAACCCTCGCGCCTCGACGACCTGCTGCGGGCGGCGGGAGTAAAAGTGGCGAAATCCGGCAAGAAAGGATCGGGCGACTAAATGACCAGCGCAGCTCTTCGGATAGTTGAGGTTGGATTCGTAGTCGAGCGGGCTTTTTAAGCCGAGCGCCGAATGGAGGCGGGAGCGGTTGTAGAAGCCCTCGATATAATCGAAGATGGCGGTAGTGGCCTCGCTGCGGGTGAGGAAGCGACGACGGTAGACCAGCTCGTGTTTGAGGGTGCTCCAGAACGCCTCCATAGCGGCATTGTCGTAGCAGTTGGGCCCGCAGCGCCGCCGTCACCCTCGGACTGCCATAGGTCCCCCGGGACGCGGCATAGACCGCTTGGATCCGGCTGATGATTGCCTCGCCGGCCCGGGTGCGCCGGCCGGCCTGACACCACTGGTAATAGCCGCTGCGCGAGACCGCCAGCCCCTCGCACAACCGCTTGACGGGATGTTCGTCGCTCATCGCTTTGATCCGGGCATACCGCTCGGCGACGGTTCGGAGAGGATGCCCGCGGCTTTTTTAGGATGTCACGCTGCTCGGTCATCCGCGCCAGCTCCCGCCTGAGCCGCTCGTTCTCC
>JBAXLL010000011.1:0-16049 GCA_037134835.1 Verrucomicrobiota bacterium | reverse complement strand
TGACCATCCAGTATTGTCTGCTCGCCGGCGTAAACGACACGCCCGAACACGCCCGCCAGCTCGCCGCGCTGCTCGGCCCGCGCCGGATGCACGTCAACCTGCTGCGCTACAACCCGACCGGCCTGAGCCTGCGCGGCATTGCCTACGAGCCGGCGTCGGACACGACGGCCGAGGCTTTCCTCGCCGAGCTGCGTGCGCGCAAGGTGGTCGCCCATTTTCGCCGTTCACGCGGCCCCGACATCGCCGCCGCCTGCGGCCAGTTGTGCGAGCGTTTCACCTAGCGAGGGTGGGCCGAGGGCGTCATGGCATCATCTCCAACCCCGCGACCAAACAGCGCGGGGCTTTTTTATGTCCATTTGCTAGCATCCGTTGGTAAGGAGACCCATGGAGAGGCGGCAGCTGTGCCCCTCACGCCCGCTTGAGCACGTCGCGCGGGGTCGTTTCGATGGCGAGGGATTTTTCAGGCGCGGGCAGGTCCTTGGCCCCCTTCGCCCCGAGCTCGGAAAATTTCCGCGCGCCGGGCAGCACCGTCTGCTCGAAGGAGCCGACGGCGGCGTTGTAGGCTTTATTGGCCGTCTCGAGGCCGCGGCCCACCTTGTCGAGGTTGTCCGCGAAGCCGGCGATACGGTCGTAGAGCGTGCGGCCGAGCTCGGCGATGACGGTGGCGTTGCGCGCCACGTCCTCCTGTCGCCAGCCGTAGTGCGCGGCCTTGAGCAGCGCGATGAGCGTGCCGGGCGTGGCCAGCAGGACTTTTTTCGCGATCGCGCGGTCAATGAGTGAAGGGTCGCCCTGCAGGGCGCCGGCGAGAAACTGGTCACCGGGCAAAAACAGGACGACAAACTCCGGCGAGGGCTGGAACTGCTCCCAGTAGTTTTTCGCGCCCAGCGCGTCAATGTGGCTACGCACCTTTGCTGCGTGCTCGGCGAGCCGGGCGACGCGCACGGCTTCATCGGGGGCGTTGGCTGCCTCCCGGTAGGCTTCGTTGGGTGCCTTGGCGTCCACCACAATCTGCTGGCCGCCAGGGAGACGCACGACCAGGTCGGGCCGGTCGCGCATTCCGCCGCCCTGCGAGGTCTGCTCGACGAAATCGCAGTAGGAGGTCATGCCCGCCAGCTCGACGACCCGGCGGAGCTGCACCTCGCCCCAGGTGCCGGCGGTCTTGCTGGCGCTGAGCGCGGTGGAAAGGCTGCCGGTGACAGACTGCAACTGCGCCTGCGCGGTGCCGAGCGACGTGAGCTGCTCGGAGAGGCGACCGTAGGCATTGGCGCGGGCCTTGTCCATCTCGACCACGCTGGCACCGACCTTGTCGAGCGACTCGCGCAGCGGTTTCACCATCGCGTCAATCGCCTGCTGGCGTTTTTCAAGCTCGCTGGCGGACTGCTGGTGGAGTTTGCCGAAGGATTCGCGGGCGAGCTTGAAAAATTCGTCCGTGTTCTTGCTCAGCGCATCGGCGGAGAGCGATTTGAACTCGGTTGCCAGACGTGCGTGGGCATCGGTGAGCGCGCTGATCTTTTCGGTGGCGGCGGCGCGTTCGGCGGACAGATCATTTTGGATTTTGGATTTTTGACTTTCGATTTCGTCGAGCCGCGCGCGTCCAGCTGTGAGCTCGGCCGCTAGGCGGGCATTTTCGGCGTCGCGGGATCGGAGACGTTCGGCCAGCACGGCCGTCTGCTGGCGGAGAAGCAGCCAGACGGCGGCGGCGGCCAGCACGGCGACTACTAGGGCGAGGAGCGCAGTGTTCACGCCGATCAGCGTGCGCGGCCGTGGCCGCGCGGCAAGGGCGGAAATGGTGTCGCGCACCTTGCCCCGGTCTGTCCCCCGGGCCCATGTCGGTTCAAAATAGTGCGTGACAACTTTCCGTGAGCCGCTTTAAATTCTGCCATTCCGGCGTGACGACCGCACTTCATTTTGCTGCGTGGCGGTCGGCTGTGCCGGACGCCGTCTCCCCACGATGAAGCCCGCCCTCATTCTCTCCGCCACCCTAGCCAGCGCCACGCTGTTTGCCGTTGCCCTCACTTCGTGCATGAGCGACGTATCCCGTCCCCCTGCCACGGCCGCCCCCCTCCCTGCCAAACCGGACGCCATGTGGGCGGATTTTCAGACCACGGTTCGTCCCTTTCTCGCGCAGAACTGCTACAAGTGCCATGGCGAAAAAACGCATGAGAACGATCTGCGCCTCGATCTGTTTGTCGACCCTGCGACGCTCGCCAAGAACCACACCGCGCTCGAGGATGCGCTCGACCGACTCACGCACCAGGAGATGCCGCCCAGCACAGAGGCGCGCCCCGCCGCCGCCCAACAGACCAAGGTCATAGCCTGGCTTGAGGGTTACTTGGCATCGGGCCAAAGCGGCCCCCGCGATCCCGGCCGCGTCACACTCCGCCGGCTAAATCGCGCCGAATACAACAACACCGTTCGCGACCTGCTCGGCATTGACGTCCATCTGGCCGACGCCTTTCCCGTGGATCTGGCCGGATACGGGTTCGACAACAATGGCGATGTGCTCTCGATCGCGCCGGTACTAATGGAGAAATACCTCGCCTCCGCCCGGCTCGCGATTGACGCGGTGCTCAAGGCGGAACCCATCCGGCCGCCGAACAAAACCACCTATGACGGCTCCCTCACCGCCGTGATGGAGGGCACCGTGCCGAAGTCCGACCCCACCAAGCTCGCGCCGCTGGACCTCAACACCGGTGGCGGCACTGGTGCGCCGTTGCTCGGCCGCTGGTTCCTGACCGCGGGAGAAATTTATACCGACCATGAGTTTCCGGTGGACGGAACCTACGAAATCAGTGTGAGGGCCTACGGCACGCGTGGCGCGCCGCCTCCCCCTCCGCCGGTCACCGACACTCCTCCCGCCGCCGCCGGCCGGCGGGGCGGGGCCGGGGCGCGCGGCGGCCGGGGTGCCCAGGGGGCAGTCCCGCAGATTGTGTTTCTCATGGATGGAGAGCGCCTGAACGCCCCGCTCGACATCGCCGAGACCCAGCGCAACGCCACCGTCACCACGCTAGAAAAATTCCACGCCACCGCGGGCAAGCATCGCATCACCCTGGCATTTCTCAATGGTGCGACCGCCGGGGAAAATTCCGTCGCCGCCGCCGCCGCCAAGGTGCAGGAAGCCGCCGACACCTTGGCCACCCTGCTCGCCGCCGCCAATCCGCCGCCTGAGCCGGCGGCGGATCCCGCCCTGGCCGATGCCGGCCCGCAACGCGGCGCCCGCGGTGGTGGTCTGCGCGGCGCCCGCGGTGGGCGCGGCGCGCGTGCCGGCGGCGACCCCGCCGCCGTGCTGCCCAATTCACCGGCCGGCAAGCCGACTTTTGGGGTGGCGGCGATTCAAGTCGAAGGACCGTTCGAGCTGTCGATTGACCGTATGGCTGAGAATTACGGCCGCCTCATGGTTGCCACACCCTCGCCCACGGTCACACGCGAGCAGGCGGCGGAAAAAATTATCAGCAACTTTGTCACGCGTGCCTTCCGCCGCCCCGGCCGGCCCGAGGAGCAGGCGGCGCTGCTCAACTTTTGGCGCAAGTCCGACGCGGATGGCCGCCCGTTTCAGGACAGCATCAGCCTGGCCCTGCAAGCCGTCCTGGTCTCCCCGTCCTTCCTCTTCCGGGTCGAGCAGGAGCCGCAGCCCGGTGAGTCGGACAACATCCACACACTCACCGAATATGAACTCGCCTCGCGCCTGTCGTATTTCATCTGGAGCACCATGCCCGATGACGAGCTGTTTGCGCTGGCTGCCGCCGGCCAGTTGCGTGCCAACCTCCCTGCGCAGGTCGCGCGGATGATCCATGACCCCCGCTCCTCGGCCTTGGTGGAAAATTTCGCCGGGCAATGGCTGCAGCTCCGCCAGATGGACAATGTCAATCCCGACCCGGCGCGCTTCCCGGCCTTTGACGAGCCGCTGCGGGAGGCGATGACGAAGGAAACCCAGCTCTTCTTCACGGAGATCATGCGAGAAAACCGCAGCGTGCTCGACTTTCTCGATGCCGATTTCACCTATGTCAACGAGCGCCTGGCCCGCCACTATGGCCTGGAGGGTGTCACCGGCGGGGAGTTCCGCCGCGTGTCCGTGCCCAAGGACGCCCGTGGCGGCGGCGGTATCCTCACGCAGGCCAGTATTCTCACCCTCACCTCCTACAACAATCGCACTTCGCCGGTCCTGCGAGGCAAGTGGGTTTTGGAAAACCTCCTCGACAGCGCGCCGCCACCGCCGCCGCCCAACGTCCCCGCTCTCGTGAAGGATGAGAAGGCTCCGCTCACCGGCACCATGCGAGAGCTCATGGAGCAGCACCGTACCAACCCGACCTGCGCCGCCTGCCATTCCCGTATGGATCCGATCGGCTTCGGCCTCGAAAATTTTGACGGCATCGGCTCCTGGCGCACCACTGACGCGAAGAACAGCCTTATCGACGCCTCGGGCAAGCTCCCAGACGGCAGAACGTTCGATGGTCCGGCCGGCCTCAAGGAGGTGCTCCTTTCCCAGAAAGACCGCTTTGTCCGAACGACGGTCGCCAAGCTGCTCACTTTTGCACTTGGCCGCGGCCTCGAAAGGTCCGATAATCCCGTGGTGGACGAAATCACCGCCGCCGTCCGGCAGGATGGCTACAAATTCAGCGCCCTCGTCAACCAGGTCGTCCAAAGCGCGCCGTTTCAAAAACGTCGCGGCCGGATTGCACCCGTTTCTGAAACTGCCATCCCTCTCGCCCAAAACCCATGAACTCCCCTACCATCTCCCGTCGCACTATGCTCCGCGGTCTAGGCACCGCCGTCGCTCTGCCTTTCCTTGAGTACATGGTGCCGTCCCGGCTAGTGAGTGCGGGCACGCCCGGCGGTGCGACCAGCCCTATGATTGGCCCGCGCCGCACCGCGTGGTTCTACGTGCCCAACGGTCTCGTCATGCCCAACTGGACGCCCTCCACCGTTGGCACCGACTTCGAGCTCACGCCTACGCTTCAGCCCCTCGCATCCTTCCGCGACAAGCTCACCGTGGTGAGCGGCCTCGTCTGCGACAAGGCCAACCCCAACGGTGACGGCCCGGGCGACCACGCCCGCGCCATGTCCGCTTACCTCACTGGTGCGCAGCCGCGCAAAACTCCCGGCGCCAACATCAAGCTCGGCGTCTCCGCCGACCAAGCCATCGCCGCCAAAGTCGGCCATCTCACCAAGTTTCCCTCGTTGGAGCTCGGCATTGAGGAGGGCAAGCAGGTCGGTTCCTGCGACAGCGGCTACAGCTGCGCCTACTCGCACAGCCTGGCGTGGCGCGGAGAGGCCACGCCGGTAGTCAAGGACTGCAACCCGCAATCGGTCTTCGACCGCCTCTTTACCAACAACGATCCCACCGAGTCAGTCGAGGCCCGCACCCGCCGTGAGAACGACCGCAAGAGCGTCCTCGATTTCGTCCTCGCCGACGCCAATGCCTTCTCCAGCAAGCTCGGTTCCACCGACCGCCAGAAGATGGATGAGTATCTCACTTCGGTCCGTGAAATCGAAGTGCGGCTCAAGAGCACGCAGGTCGAGGCGGCGGTTCCGGAGGGAGCCGAGCGCCCCGACGCCGTCACCAAGGCTACACCCTATCCCGACCGCGCCAAGCTCATGCTCGACATGAGCGTGCTCGCCTTCCAGGCGGACCTCACCCGCGTCATCACGTTCCCCTTTGCCGACGAGGCCAGCGACCAGACGTATCCGTGGGCTGACGCCAATGTCCGCCACCACACCACGTCCCACCATATGAACGACCCGGAAAAAATAGAGTTCCTGGCCAAGATCAATATCTTCCACATGGAGCTCTTCACCTATTTCCTGAAAAAGATCGACGCGATCAAGGAGGGCAACGGTTCCATCCTCGACAATTCCCTGATCAGCTACGGCTGCGGCAACAGCGACGGCAACCGCCACAACCACGACAACATTCCGCTTATCCTCCTTGGCAAAGGCGGCGGCACCGTGTCCGGCGGCCAGCACGTCCGTTTCGACGGCCAGCCACTGAACAACCTTTGGCTCTCGTTAATGGACCGCATGGGCGCGAAATACGAGCGCTTGGGTGACAGCACCGGCCGGGTGGCGCTGACCTGAGTTTTGAAGCAATTTTTTAAACCTTTCCCTTTAGGCTTAATGAAAAGGGAAAGGGTGCTGCCACCGGCAATAAACAATGCCGCAAGGCATGACGGCTGCGCCTAGAGGCCTCCACTGATTATCATGCGAAGACTGGTCCTGCGTCTGTTGATGCCCCCCCCACTGCGGCTCTTCTGGTCGGATGCATCATGCTGCCGGTTCCGCATGATCAGCAGGTTTCGCCACGGTTTTCTGGCACCGTCCGGGATGCCGTGACCAAGACTCCGCTTGCAGGGGTGCTAAGGTCACCCTTTCAGGCTATGCATACTCTGGAAACAGGAGGAGTGTAGCTACCCGGACAGACCGGTGGGGCCGGTACGAAATTGTCGATTTCGAAAAGGAGAAATGGCTGCTGGTCAATTTGCTTCTGCCCGGCGATGCCTTTCCGGGAGGGAAAGTCACATTCGAGCATCCGGACTACGTCACGTTTGCAGAGGGCCGCAGCCGGGCATGGGGAGCCAGTGGCACCGGCATGTACGTTGGCATCCGTTTTGAAGTGAATGTGGAGATGACAAGAAAAGGGCCAAACCAAGTGTCGGTTTCGCCAGGGCGAGATGTTCCGCCGTAACCATGCTCAGTCTGCCGTCCTGTTCAGGTGCAAGCCGAGAGGTTCATGTTTTAAGTATTGTTATATATCCCCGTCTGACCGTTTCCGACGCGGTCAGTTAGCTGCTATCTCCCATCTGCCACGGCTTCCAAAATCTTTTCCGAGGTAGCCATGCCCTTTTCCATCATGTCGAGGTGGAAGCTTTCGTTGGGTGCATGCAGGTTGTCCTCGGGCAGGAACAGGCCGAGGAGCACGGAGTCGAGGCCGAGCACGCGTTTGATGTCGGCGATGATCGGCACGCTGCCGCCTTCGCGCAGATAGAGCGGCGGCCGGCCAAATACGGCGGTGACGGCGTCGTCCGCGGCACGGAAGGCCCGGGCGAGCACGGGTGATTGATCGGACGGGGTGTTGGTGCGGCCGGGCGGCACGACGACATAGGGCGTGCCGTCGTGCTGGTCGGTGATGCGATACGTCACATCGGCCGGCATCCGCGCCTTGATGGCCGCGTGGAGCAGTTCGCGGATTTTCGGCGGCGACTGGTTTGGCACGAGGCGGCAGCTGATTTTCACGAACGCTTTGCTCGGGATCACCGTCTTCGTGCCCTCGCCCTGGTAGCCGCCGCCAATCCCATTGAATTCCAGCGTCGGCAGAAACCGCGCCGACTCAAACGGTGAATAGCCTGCGGTGGCATGAAAGGCCGGGATGCCCAAAAACTCGCGATATTGCTCCTCGCTCTGGCCCAGCTTCGCCAGTTCCGCCCGCTCCCACGGCTCGACCGGCAGCACGTCGTCGTAAAAGCCCGGCACGTTCACACGTCCGTCAGGCGTGTGCAACGACGCGCACAGTTCGGCGAGCGCCTGGATGGGATTCCGCAGCACGCCGCCGTGCAGGCCCGAATGCAGGTCGCAGCGTGCGCCGGTCACTTCGACCTCGGCCAGCACGAGCCCGCGCAGCCCGCAGGTGATGACGACCTGGTCGGTGCGCGGGCTGCCCGTGTCCGAAAGAAAAACAAAGTCCGCCTTCCGCAGCCGGTCCCGCTGCTGCGCCAGAAATGCCGGAAAACTGGGGCTGCCGGTCTCCTCTTCGCCCTCGATCATGAACGTGATTCGCAGCGGCAGGCCGGGCCGGCGTTCCAGCAGCCGGGCGACGGCGGCGATGTGCGTCAGCAACGGCCCTTTGTTGTCGGCTGCGCCACGTCCGTAAAGGCGCCGCCCACGCAGGGCGGGTTCAAAGGCCGGGGTCTCCCACAGATTGAGAGGGTCGGCCGGCTGCACGTCGTAATGGCCGTAGATGATGACGTGCGGCCAGCTGGGATCACCGCCGCGCTCGGCGAGAATAACCGGGTGCAGGGGCGTCGGCACGACCTCGACGGCGAAGCCGAGCGAGCCGAGCAGCCCGGCGACCAACTCGCGCGCGCCGACCATCCCCGCTGCGAACTTTGGGTCGGCGGAGATGCTGGGGTGACGAATGAACTCCTTCAGTTTTTCAACGGGATCGAACATCGCGCGACCTTGGGCAATCCGCTCCGCCGCGCCAACCGGAAAACGCCCTGGCTGGCATCTCAGGGCAAAATTTCCGGTGCCGGGCGCGAGGCAGGGCGGCCCGATGGTCAATTTCTAGCTTTCCCACAGTCATTTTGACGGGATGATGCAGCCGCCGGGTATCTGGCCTGGCCACTCTCATGAAAATCATCATCACCGGCGGCGGCGGATTCCTTGGCTCGCAGCTCGCGCGCGAACTCCTGCGGCGTGGCGCGCTTACCGGCTCCTCGGGCACCCCCGAGGTGATCCGCGAGATCGTGCTGCTGGACGCCTTTTTCCACCAGCCGGCGGGTGATGCGCGCGTCAGCCAGCTCACGGGTGACATTGGCGACCCCGCCACGGTAGTCGCCGCCGTCGGCCAGGGTCCGATGGCGATTTTTCATCTGGCCGCCATGGTCAGCGGTGAATGCGAGGCACGCTTCGACGACGCCCTGCGGGTCAATCTCGACGGCACGCGCCATGTGCTCGAGGCGGCGCGCGCCGCCGGCCGGGCCCGGGTGGTGTTCGCCAGCAGCATTGCGGCCTACGGCGGCGAGGCGATGCAGGATCCGAACACGGATCTTACCAAGCTCACCCCCGGGACTACCTATGGCATGACGAAGGTCATCGGCGAGCTGCTGATCAACGATTACACGCGCAAAGGCTTCATTGACGGCCGCACCGCGCGCCTGCCGACGGTCATCGTGCGTCCCGGCAAGCCGAACGCCGCCGCGTCGAGCTGGGCCAGCGGGATGTTTCGCGAGCCGCTCAATGGCGAAACGTGCGCGCTGCCAGTGCGCCGCGACCAATGCCACCCCATGACCGGCTACCGCACCGTGATTGAGTCCCTGATCGCGCTGATTGAAGTGTCGGCGGGCAAACTTGGTGCTGATCGTTCTTACGTGCTTCCGGCTCATCGCGTGACGCCCGCCCTCGCCGAGCAAACGGTGCGGGCCATCGCCGGACAGCGCGGCATCAAACTGGGACCGATCGTGGAGGCCTTCGACCCGCGCATCCAGGGCATCGTGAGCAACTGGCCCGTGAGCGTGGAGGGTGCGCGGGCCGTTGCGCTTGGACTGCCCCGACCGCCGGAACTGAAAGTAATCGTTGAGCAATTTCTGGAGGACTTTGGACAGCCGCCGCGATAAGGGCAGGGCGTGCCATGCGCCTGGCTGCGGTTAAGAGGCGCCTGAGTCCGGCGTGAGCGGGCGGGAGCGGTGCGACAAAGGCTTGCCAGCGCGCCGCGCGACCCGAGGGTGACGGAATGCCGATTGTGAAAACACCGCCTGCCTTGCCTTCGCCGACAGACGCCTGGGCCGCCGCCGCGCGGCTGCTGGCGCGCTGGCTTGAGGACAACACCCGGGCGGACGCGCTGCTTGCCGGCCTACCGCCGACGTTGGGCCGCGGCGGGCGGGCCCGCTGCCAGCACCTGTTTTTCGGTGCGGTGCGGCATCTCGGGCGGATTGAGTCGGCGCTGCGGCCGATGCTGCCGCGTCCGCCCCGGGCGGAACTGCGGGCGGCGCTGCTGCTCACAGGGTTCGAGCTGCTCGAAGCAGGGGAAGGCAGTGAGGAGAAGGGAGAGGGGAAGACGGCGCAGATCGTGCATCATGCGGTCGGGCAGACCAAAACGCTCGCCAGCCCGGCCGAGGCGCGGCTCGTCAACGCCGTCGGCCGCAAGCTCGCCGCCGTGCTGGCCGCGCAGGTTGCGCCTCCGGCGGACGCGCCTTCCGCCGCGCTGGCCGAGTGGTTTTCGCATCCGTTCTGGCTCGTGGAGCGCTGGCGGAAGCAGTTCGGCGTGGACGTGACACGGGCGCTGCTCGAGTGGAACCAGCGTCCCGCTCCCGTCCACGCGCGCTGGCGCGATCCGGCCCTCCCGCCGCCGCCCTGGCTCAAGCCGACGCCGTGGCCGGGATTCTTCGAAGTGCCGCCGGGACATTGGGGGGAGATTGATCCGTTGCTCGACGCCGGGAAGATTTACCTGCAAGACCCCGGCACGAGGCTGGCGGTGGAGCTGCTCGCACCGCAGCCGGGCGAGACCGTCCTCGACCTGTGTGCCGCGCCGGGCGGGAAAAGCCTGCTCATCGCGGATGCGCTGGTGGCGGCGGCGAAAGGTGCCTCCGGCGTCGCCGAGGCTACTGCCATGCTGGCCGGGACGGTGGACACGGAGAACGTGGCGACCTCATCCGGGGCCGGTCCGCAGGCCGGCGGCACCCCGTTGGCGGCGGGACGCGTGGTCGCGCTCGATCTGGCCGGGCCGCGCATCGGGCGGCTCAAGGAAAATCTGGCGCGGGCGGGAGGTGCCGAGGTCGCCCTCGTGCTGGGCGATGCCCTGGAGGTCGGCCCGACCGTTTTCTGGGAGCACAAGCTGCCTGACGCCTACGCGGCGGTGCTGCTCGACGCGCCCTGCACGAACACCGGCGTGATGCGCCACCGGGTGGATGTGAAGTGGCGCCTGCAGGAGGGCGATTTTCGCAAGCACGCGGCGCAGCAACTCGCGCTGCTCCACGCGGCGGCGCGGCTCGTGGCGCCGGGCGGGCGGCTGGTGTACTCGACATGCAGCATTGATGCCGAGGAAAACGCCCGCGTAGTCACAGCGTTTTTCGAGAGCCGCGCGGGCGGGCCGTTTAAGCTGGAAAAGCAAACGGTGAGTGTGCCGTCGGAAAGCGGCCACGACGGGGCGGTGGCGTTTCTGTTGCGGCGGGTTTGACACGTGCGACCGCGGCGGCTGGCGTGGTTGTGCGCATGACATTTTTAAAGGGCATGGCTATCGGTATTTCCATCGCCGCACCGGTCGGGCCCATCGCCCTGCTATGCATGCGACGGTCGCTGACCGACGGACGGCTGGCGGGGTTTGTCTCGGGGCTGGGTGCGGCCGTGGCGGATGCGCTCTGCGGCGCTGTGGCGGCGTTCGGCCTGCCCGCGCTCGTGGGGGAGATGGACCGGCTCAAGCTTTGGCTGCAGGCGGGCGGCGGGGTTTTCATGCTCTTGCTGGGCGGGCATTTTTTGTGCACGCGGCCAGTGAAGACCGACCTCAGCCCGTCGCATGCCCGCAACCTCGGCGTGGCCTTCGGCTCGACGCTGCTGCTCACGCTGGCCAACCCGATGACCCTGCTGTCGTTCCTGGGGGTTGCGGCCACGCTCGGGCCCGAGGCCATCGGTCCGACGCGCTGGGCGGCGGGGGAGTTTGTGCTCGGCGTGCTGGCCGGCTCGTCGCTCTGGTGGCTGCTCTGGAGCGGCGTGGCGGGCCGGTTTCGGCACCACATCGGCCCGACGACCCTGTGCTGGATCAACCGGGTGGCGGGTGCTGGCCTCGCACTTTTCGGCGCGGTGCAGCTGTTGCGGCTCATCTTGGTCGCGGGCTGAACCGCCACACACGGCCTCCTCGTCACGGCACGAGCGGGAAGGTTGGAATGTGCTCGGTGGTCTCCGTGCGGCCGTTAAGTAGCGTGAAATCCACCGCTGGTGCGGCGCGCACCAGCGCTTCGTAGCGGTCCAGGCCCCATTTTTCTACCCGCTCGCCGTTGATGCGTGTGATGAGATCGCCCGATTCGAGACCGGCGTCGTCCGCCGGCGAGCCAGCGACGATGCTCACGACGCGCCAGTAGGCGGGAAAACGCCGTAAGCTGATGCCTGTGCTGCGTAGTGGATCACTGCCGATCGGATCGTCGCCGTCGCGTATGAGGCTGGCCAGTCCGCGCTCGGCATCGAGCGTGATACGGAAATGGCGCAGCACCTCGGAACCGACCGCGGCGGGCTGGTCGGTCAGCTCGACCACGGGGCGTGTGAACGTGCGCCCGCCCAGCACGAAGTCGTCGGCGAGGCGCCCAATTTCTTGCTGGCGGTCGCCGGTGAGTGTGGCGACGGTCGCGCCGGGACGCGCCGGGGCGGCTAGGCGCGGGGGAAAAATCCCCGGGTTGAGCCGGAGCGCGCCGCTGCTGCCGGTGTCGAGTAGGACGGCCAGCGGCCGGTCGCCGAGCTGTGCGGCGACAACGGGACGGCTCCAGTCGCCCAGCAGCGGCAGCACCCGACCCGGAAGCGCGGGCGCGGAAACCGCGGGGACTAGCCCGAGCTGCGCATGGGGATAATCGAGCGTGAGCACCGTATCGCGGAACAAGGTGTAGCCCAACAGGCCGTCAATTTTTAGCCCGTAGTGAGCCGACAGCTCATCGAAGTCATAGACGAGCGCCGTGACGTTTTCAAAACGGGCCGCGCCGAGTGCAAGCGAGCGCACCCGGACTCCAGGTAGGTGTGCGCTGCCGCCGTCGGCGGAGCGCACGCGCACCGTGGCCATGTCGGCCGCCGGTTCGTCACCGGCATAGGCGTGGGCGAACTCCGGCGAGACCAGTGTAACCGTCGAACCGGTATCCACGAGGAACCGCCATGGGCCCAGACCGTCCCAGCGCGTGACGACGAAAAACTGGCCGTCCACGATTTCGGCGGGGATCGTGACGGCCGTGGCCTGCTCCGGCAGTACCGTGCGGTGGCTGACGGCGGGGCGGGTGGTGCAGCCGGTGGCAAGCAGACAGAAGCCGGAGACCAGCAGCCCAAACGCACGGAGCAAACCCGCCGGGGGGCGATGGCGGGGCCGTTTCATTTCACCGGCTTGGGCAAAGTGGTGCTGAGGATGAGCGCGAGTACCGCCATCGCGGCCCCGCCTATAAACACGCTGGTCGCACCGAGCCTCCAGAAAACGACGCCCGCGAGCATGGGTGTAATCGCACGCGACAGCGAACCGAGGGAGCGGAAGATCCCGAGTACGCGGCCCTGCTCGGATGCGTCGGCGTAGAGGGAGATCAGCCCGCTGGTGGCCGGATTGACGAGGCCTGAGCCGAGGGCCAGGCCGGCGAGGCCGGCCAGCAGAAGCCACAAATGCGTGGCGAGGCCGATGGCGGCGAGCCCAGCGGCGGAAAACGCGAGTCCATACACGAGCACGCGGATTTCTTCCATCGTGTTCAAAAGTTTCCGCACGATGTAGCCCTGCGTGACGATGGCGCAGACGCCGAGGAAGCCGAGGAGTAAACCATTCTGCCGCGCGGTGTAGCCAAACCGCTGCGTGGCCAGGAAGGTGAGCGACGATTCCATCGCCACAAACGCCACCGAAAACACAAAGGCCACGAGGTTGGCGCGGCGCAGCGCCGGGCTGGCGAGACCGAGGATGGCGGCGAGGGGATTGCGGAGGCGCGGCTCGCGGGCCCCGAACCGCATGGCGGGGGTGAGTGTCTCGGTGAACCGCCGCCAGATCCAGACTAGGTTGACCAGGCTAAGCGCGAGGGCAATGAGGGCCGGAATCGAGAACGGGTTGAAACCGAAACGGGCGAGCGTCGGGTGCCGTGAGATCTCCAGGAGGGGCAGGAACGCGCCGATCATCGGTCCGGTGACAAGCCCGAGGCCGAACGCCGCGCCGACGAGCCCCATCGCCTTCGAACGCTCCTCACGCGTGGTCACATCGGCCACCGCGGCGGTGGCGACGGAGAGGTTACCGCCAAACGCGCCGGTGACGACGCGCGACAGCAGGAAGATCCAGAACGAGCCGCTCAGCGCCCACACCAGGTAGCCCAGCGCCGTGCCGGCGACGGTCAGCAGCAGCACGCCGCGCCGCCCGCGCCGGTCGCTGACCGCGCCCCAGAAGGGCGCAAAGACAAATTGGAGGATGGAAAAAATCGAGCTCACCACGCCCCCGAAAAGGACCGGGGCATAGTTTTCGATGCCCGCGTTGCGGGCGAGCGAGTCAATGTGGGCGAGCAGCCAGCCCAGCGCGCCCGTGTGGCCCTCGAGTTTCAGGTAGTGCGTGAGCAGGTCGGGCCCGAGCGAAAAGATAATCGAGAACCCGATCAGATCAATGTAGAGCGTGAGAAAGATGACGCCGAGCGATAGCGGGCGCGCGGAGGGCGCGGGGAGGGGAGTGGCGGCGGCGGTAGTCACGGCGGGCAAGGCAAACGGAATTGTCGCGCCGTGCAAGGCGCAAGGGAAGAGCGGAAAGTCCGGCTTCTCACGAAGCGGGCTACAAGATCGGCGGGCTGGCCGAGTGCCTGACGGTCCCGCCGCTCAGGCGGCGGGCTACGTCGGATTTCGGATCATCCCGTAGCCCTGCGCGTGAGCGCAGGGACATCACGCCAGCTTGCGCTGCGCGGCGAAGACGTCGCGCAGGGCGAGGCTGAGCCTGTCCTGCAACGCCTGCAGCTCGCGGTAGCGGTCGACGTTTTTCCGGTCGGGCGTGCAGCGCGTCGCCTCGTTCAGCGCGACAGTGCCGGTGGTGAAATCGGTGAGCCGGGCCTTGCGGCCTTCGCGTAGCGCGACGCACCAGGCGGCCTGGAGCGCGCCGCCGAGCGCCGCGCCTTCGTCCTCGACCATCGCCACCACGGGTACGCCGAAGATGTCGGCCATGATCTGCCGCCACACGGGCGACTTCGCTCCGCCCCCGGTCACGCGGATTTCCCTGGCCTTCACGCCGAGCGCGGCGAGGCGGCGGAGGCCGTAGTTCATGCCCATCGTCGCGCCTTCCATGGCGGCCCGGGCGAAATGGGCAGGTGTAAAGTTCTGTCCGTTCAGGCCGAGCAACACGCCGGAGCCGTCCGGGACGTTGGGGGTGCGTTCGCCCGCGAGGTAGGGCAGCAGCACGAGCCCGCCCGCGCCCGCGGGCGCGGCGGCGACGGCGGCGTTGAGCGCGGCATGGTCCTGGCCGAGCAGCGTGCGGGCGTGTTCGGTGACGGTCGTGACATTCATTGTGCAGAGCAGCGGCAGCCAGCCGCCGGCCGACGAGCAGAACGCCGCAATCTCGCCCTGCGGGTCCACCACCGGCTTGTTGGCGGAGGCATAGATGGTGCCGCTGGTGCCGAAGCTGGCGGTGACGACTCCCGGGGCGACGTTGCCGGTGCCGATGGCCCCCATCATGTTGTCGCCGCCGCCGGCGCTCACGACGACCTCGTCCGGGAGGCCATATTTCCGGGCCAGTGCCGGGCGCAGCGTGCCAGCGGCCTCGTGGGAGGCGGAGAGCGATGGGAGGAAATCGGCGAGGTTTTTGTCAATGGCCTTGAGCGTGGCGTCTGACCAGGTGCGCTTCCGCACGTCCATCAGTGCGGTGCCGGAGGCGTCGCCAAACTCCATGAAATAGTTTCCGGTCAGGTGGAAATTGAGCCAGTCGTGCGGCAGCAGGACGTGGCGGAGGCGCGCATAGTTCGCCGGCTCGTGCCGTTTCAGCCAGAGAATTTTGGGCGCGGTGAAGCCGGGCAGAATGAGGTTGCCGGTCTGGCGGATCGCGGCCTTGGGGCCGCCCAGTTTTTTGGTGATGAGCGCGCACTCGGCGGTCGTGCTGGTGTCACACCAGAGCTTGGCCGGGCGGATGACCGCGCCTTGGGCGTCGAGCGGCACGAAACCATGCTGCTGGCCGGAGACGCCGATGCCGCGCACACGCGCGCGGTCCACCTTGGCGGCGACTTCGAGAATGACGGTGTCGAGTGCGGCGGCCCACTCCTGCGGGTGCTGCTCCATGTGGCCGACGGGCAGGCCGCCGATCAGGTTGTGCGGGGCGCGTGCCTCGGCGACGACCTTGCGGGTGTCGAGGTCGAGGACGACCGCCTTGACGGACTGCGTGCCGGAATCAATGCCGATGAAGAGGGACATGGGGAATGGAGATGGAAAATTGAAGCAGGAAGCCAGGAAACCATGAACAGACAAGAACAAGGAAATCAATCTACGGGAGTTAATTCAGAAGCCAGGTCGCCATGAAAAGATAACCAGCGGCTCGTTCTTGGTTTCATGGCTTCTGAATTCAAATCCGCCTTCAGGCCGGTTTGGTCGCGGCGGTCGCAGGTGGTGGCGGGGCGCGAGCGGGCAGGGGCTTGCATGGGGTCAGGCGGGATGGTCTTTCT
>JBAXLL010000010.1:0-16210 GCA_037134835.1 Verrucomicrobiota bacterium | reverse complement strand
GTCCGTGAGCGAATAGCGCACACTGTCAATTGCGCCCACGCTGTAGAGTAAGGCCAGTCCGGCGGCGGCGTGACGCCAGTTGTCCGGTGGCAGCCAGTGCCGGAGTAGAACGGCGAGCGCGAACCAGCAGGCGACATTGAGCAACGCAAATACCTGCATCGTCCGCCAAGGATCGCCCCCCCCAAGCAGCGCCGCGACCCACGGCAACAAAATCCGGCGCGCGCGATAGGCCGGGCTGTCAATGGTCTTTTTCAGCGTCGGCTCGCGCAGGTCGGGATACAGCGCGAATTGCACATAGAATTCTCCGTCATAACCCCCGTTGGCCCGCATCCGTGCCACGGGCAGGCCCTGCAAGGCGGGGAGCTCACTCAGCGCCGGAGTGTTTCCCGCAAAACGCAGCAGCTCGGTCCATCCGGTGCGTGCATCCCAGCGGCATGCCACCATCGCGGCAAAAAACAGCACCCCCACCAGCCAGGCACATTGCGGGCCGCCGAGGCGCCGACCGGATGGCAGAGGAAGAACCTGATCCCCCATGAGTCAGGCTGATAAACGCGGGCCCGCGTGCGTAAAAAACATGGCCCACCCTCCGACTTACCTTAGTCGCAGGCCAGCCGAAAATCGCGCGCCACCGCCCGCCCGATGGATCCGTCTGCGCACCCTCACCAGCGCAGCGACAGGCAGCTCAGGCCGCCCTCCATTTTTCGGAACTCGGATACATCCAACTCGGCCACCCGCAGGCCGTCAGCCCGGAGCGCAGCGCCGGTTTGTGGAAATCCGGCGGGTGCCAGCACGGTGCCGTTCACCAGCACGCAATTCGCCGCGTAATCCTCGCCGGAAGCCGGGCACATCGCCTCCCAACCGGCGAACGCGGGGTGCACCGCCAGCCCCGGCACCGCCAGCAGCCGGCGGCCGCCGAGATGGGCGAGACCGCTCTTCAGGTGCAGCAGACCGGGCGTCGCGCGGATATCCACTGTTGCCGACGTGAAACCGTGCCGCACCAGCCAGGCCGCAAGCTGCGCTGCGCCCCCGGCGTTTGTCCGTCCCGAAACACCGATGAAAAAATGCCCGTCCGCCTCGCACACATCGCCGGCGTCGAGCGTACCAGGCGCACGGATGGTATCCATGGCCGGAAAAAACTCCGCCAGTGCCCGGCCGATGGCCGCAACTTCGCCACGCCGGCTGGTCGCACCCGGGCGCGTGAGCAAGACCCCGCGCGTGGTCACCAGCGCCGCGTCCTCGACGAAAGTGGAATCGGGATGCGCTTCGTCCGCCGGCAGCCGCGTGACGGCCAGTCCGCATGCGTCCAACGCACGCACATAATTTTCATGCTGCCCCCGCGCCCGTGCCAGATCGGGAGCACCGAGACCGGCGGCGGTAAGGCCGGCGGCAAAATTGCCGCCTGGCGGGCGAACGAGGGCGAAGGAAAAAGCCATGGCAAGGATCAACGATTTTTTCCCAATAGCAGCCGCAGCGAGTTGAGGCACACCACCACCGTGCTGCCCTCGTGCGCGGCAACACCGACCGCCAGCGGGACCAGGCCAAAGACCGCCGCCACCGCCATCAACCCCACCACGCCCAGCGAAATGGCGAGATTTTGCCGGATGATTGAGCGGGCGCGGCGGCTCAGCGTCAGCGCGGCGAGAAAGTTTTCGATGCGGTCGTGCATCAGGATGACCTCGGCCTGCTCCAACGCGGCATCGCTGCCGCGCGCACCCATCGCCACGCTCACGTCGGCGGCAGCGAGGCACGGCGCATCGTTCACACCGTCACCCATCATGGCCACCTTGCGGCCCGTGGAGCGCAGCTCCTGGATCGCCGCGACCTTTTGTTCCGGCGTAAGGCCGGCCCGCACCTCGTCGAGACCGAGTTCGCGCGCCACCGACTCGGCGGTTTGTCGGCGGTCGCCGGTGAGCATCACCGTGCGAATGCCCGCGCGTTTCAATTCGGCCAGCACCTCGCGCGAGGCCCCGCGAATCTCGTCGCGCAACAGCACGCGGCCGACCACCTCGGGGCTGACGACCCACACTTCAGCCAGCTCTGCCGGCGCCGCCGGCAAAACCCTCGCCCAGGCAGCCAGCGGACCGGTTTCGAGCAGCTCACGGCGGCCGAGCATCACCTGCGCGCCACCGAGGCGGCCGCGCACACCCTGCCCTGTGATCGAAGCAAACTCGTCCACGCCGCGCGGCTTCACCCCACGCGCCTGCGCGTCGCGCACGATGGCCCGGGCGAGCGGATGCTGCGAGCTAGCCTCGAGCGCACAGGCCAGCTCCATTACCTGGGACTCGCGACCGGGCGGAAAACTTTCGTAGCCGACGACCGCCAGCTCGCCGGTGGTAAGCGTGCCAGTCTTGTCCAGCGCGACGACGCCGATCCCGGCGAGTTTTTCAATCGCCGCACCGCCGCGAAACAGCACCCCGTGCCGCGCACCCCACGCGATGGCGGCAAGGATGGCCGACGGGATCGAGAGCACGAGTGCGCACGGGCTGGTGACAACGAGCAACGTCATCGTGCGGTAAAATGCCGAGGTCTGCCCACCCGCGTTGTGGAACGCTGGTAAACGGAAGCCAAGCCACCACACGAAAAACATCACCGCGCAGCACGCGAGGACCGCCATAGTGTAGCCACCGCCAAACCTGTCCGTGAACCGCTCGCTCGGCGCGCGCAGTTTCTGTGCCGTCTGGATGAGGCGGATGATTTTTTGCAGCGTGCTCTCGCCGGGCAGCCGTTTCACCTCGAACTCGACTGCACCCCAGAGGTTGATTGTACCACTGAACACCGGGTCGCCCACGTCTTTCTCGACCGGCACCGCCTCGCCGGTCAGCGCCGCCTCGTCGCTAGCGCTCCTGCCCTTCAGCACGTCGCCGTCCGCCGGGAACGCGCCGCCCGGCCGTACGAGCACGCGGTCGCCTAGCCGCAGCTCCTCGACCGGGACCTCGTGCTCCCCGCCGTCGGCCAGCATGAGCGTGGCGAATTTTGGCGCGGACTTGAGCAGCGCGCTCACCTCGCGGTGCGTGCGGTCGAGCGCGAACTCCTCCATCGCTCCCGAGGAGGAAAACAAAAACAGCAGCAACACCGCCTCGCCCCACGCGCCCACGGCCACCGCGCCCACGGCGACGGCGAGCATGAGGAAATGGATGTCGAGTTTGCGCACGCGCAGGTTTCCCCATGTGTCCATCGCCGCGTCCCAGCCGCCGGCGATCAGCGCAACGCTGAACAGGAGCAGGGAAATTGGAGCAGGGAGCAGGGATAACTTGCCAACAATCCAGCCGGCGAGTCCGGCCACGCCGCAGATGGCAGCGAGCAAGGCGAGTTGTTTCCACTCCGGCTCGGCCGGTGCGGTGGGTTCATTCTCCGGCCACGCGAACTCGCGCCATTTCCAAAATTTCGGCGCGGTCGCGCAGCTCACCTCGGCCAGCTCGGTCACGGCCCCGTCGCGACGCAGTGTGAAACCGGCGGGCGCAGCGGCCTCGCCGTCCAGCCGCGACTCAACTGCGGCCAGTACCTCCGCCAGCCGCTCCCGCAGCGCAGCCTCGTCCACCGGACCCAGCGTGGCGACCGACACCTTGCGCGCCGCCGGATCGAGCCGCACGGCCTCGACGCCCGGCGCGGCGCGCAGGAACTCGGCGAGTGTTTCTGTCCACGAAGGAGTCACGCGAACGAGGAAACGTGTTTCACCGGCCGGCGCAACACGGCAAAGCTAGCGATTGCGCGCATTCCCGAACGCCCAAGTATGGAAACGTGCCGCCGGTTTCCACCCGACGAAAGATTGACGCGCCCGGCGGGCTCCCGATGCTGCCTCCACTGCTGCGTCGCGCCCTGTTTTCATTTCACCCGCCACCAGCTCACTCCACCCTTCTTTCCGATGCCCACGCTTCTCTCCTTCTCCCTGTCCGTCTTCGCCATTCTGCTCGGTGTGCTACTCGCCTTTGGGCTCTCGTTGCTCTTCGGCATCTTCACCATCGGGCCGACGCAGCGCGGTGTGCTCACCACCTTTGGCCGCGCCCAGCGGCTGGGTGGCTTGGTCGGTGACGACCCCGAGCTTGGTGCCTTACTCAGCGACGAGGAGAAAGCCCGCTACCATTATCCCAGCATCCGCGTCATCCCCCCGGGCGGCCCCTATTTCAAGTGGCCCTGGCAGGTGCTCCGCAAGGTGGACATGACCATCCAGACGACCGACATCACCTGGGATCCTGATGTGCGGCAGGACAGCATCGAGGCCGTCACCAAGGACAATCTCAACGTCGCCATCGCCGGCCAGATCCGCTGGCGCCCGTGCGAGCGCAACCTTTACGCCTTCCTTTTCGGCGTCACCCATCCCGAGGTCCATGTCATCGGCTATTTCATCTCCATCCTCCGCGACCGCATCGCGACCTTCCAGGGCGAGACCCATGAGGGCGCGGTCGAGGGCGTCTCCATCAACGACCTCCGTAAAAACCTCTCCAGCATCAACCGTTACATGGAGGACTCGTGCCGCAAGACCGCCGCCCGCTACGGCGTCGAGCTCGACGCCGCGCTCATCACGACCATTGACCCGCCGGCCGACGTGGACGAGGCCCTCGCCTCCATCAACACCACGCAGAACCAGGTCGCCGCCGCCATCAGCCAGTCGCGCGCCGACGCCGACCAGAAGCTCAAGCTCGCCGAGCAGGCCGTGCAGATCGCGCAAAACCGCGCTGCCGCCGAGGCCGCGCCACTGGCCGAGCTCGGCCGTACCCTCGCCGCCATGCACGCCACCGGTGGCCGCCCCGCCCTCGACGCCTATCTCCGCAACGCCACCCTCGCGCTCCGCGAGAAGGCCGCGCAAACGGTCGTCACCCTCTGACCCGCGCCACCATGACCTTTCTCCCCTCCCTCATCCTCGGCCTCTTCCTCACGGCCACCCTGCTGCCGCTCGTGCTCTCGCTCGGCGCTTGGCTCCAGCTGTGGCGCACGCTCCCCGAGCGCAGCGTCGTCGTCTACACGCTTTTTGGCAAAGTCATCGGACAGGTGGCCGAACCGGGGCTGTTCTTCCCCCTCGCGCGCTTCGGTCCGCGTGTGCTGCTCATGCCGCTTTTTGGCAAAGCCTACACGGTCAACACCCGCATCTTCCAAGCCTACCTCCGCAACCAGCTCGTCAACTCCGAGGAGGGCGCGCCGATGGGTGTCGGCATCTGGTTCGAAGGCTGCGTCGCCGAGCCGAACGCGTTTTTGTTCCAAAACTCCGACCCGCTCGGCTCGCTCAAGGCCAATGTCGCCACCGCCGTCGTGAAGCAGTTGTCCAATCTCCGGCTGGAGGTGCTGCTCGAAAATCGCGACGCTCTCTCGCGCAAGGTGCGCGAGGAGGTCACGCCCACCTCCGCCAAATGGGGCTTTCAGCTCGGCTCGACCTACATCCGCAAGGTCGCCTTCCGCGACCACGGCATGATCGCCGAAATCCGCCGCAAGGTCGTCAACCGCCTTCGCCAGGTCACCGCCGCGATGAAGCAGGCCGGCGACAATCAGGTCGCGCTCATCCATTCCGCCGCCGACATGGGGGCCGCGCAGCGTCTGGGCGAGGCCCAGGCCGTGCGCCCCAAGGTGATCGGCGAGGCGCTCGCCGAGATCGGCCGTGACCCCGCAGTGGCCGAGGCGCTGTTCAAGCTGCTCGATTTGCAGGCCACGCTCCGCAGCCCCGGTAAAATCATCCTCGCCCCGTCCGGCAGCACCGGCCTGTTGTTGAATAGCTAACAGCGGCCGGGCAGAGACTACGCCAAAGTAAGGCACCTTGTCCCCAATCCGCCTGATCCCGGCCCCGGCGATTTGCACCACACGTTTTGCCGGTTGCGGACGGACCGACCGCGCTCCCATCGTGGGCGTTTCCATGATCGGTTTGCACGATGACAACTCCGCCGAAGTCCCGCCGCCACCCGCGCACGCGTCCCGGCTGGCCGCGCGCATCTTTGCGGACGGCGGTGTGCTGGCCGACGCACTCAGGCTCGAGCACCGGCCCCAGCAGGAAAAAATGGCCCGTGCCGTCGCGGCCGCACTGCGCGACAACACGCCGTTGCTCTTTGAGGCCGGCACGGGCGTGGGCAAATCGCTCGCGTACCTGCTGCCCGGCATCATCCACGCGGTGGACCAGTCGCGACAGCTTGTGGTCTCGACGCACACCATTGCGTTGCAGGAGCAGCTGGAACAAAAGGACCTTCCGCTGTGCCGGCGCGTATTCGGTGCGGCGAAGGAGCTAGAGCCCTACACGAAGTTCAAGTCCGCCGTGCTCGTGGGCAAGGCCAACTACCTCTGTACGACGCGGCTCGCAGCGGCGCTGCGCGACCGGCACGAGCTGTTCGCCTCGCCCGAGCACAGCGAGCTTCAGCGTATCGCCGCGTGGGCCGAAACCAGCCGCGAGGGCCTGCGCCACGAGCTGTCGCCACCGCCCGCACCCGAAATGTGGGAGCTTGTCAGCGCCGACTCGGCCGGTTGCGCGCGCAAGCATTGTGACGGCGAGAAATGCTTCTACCAGCGCGCGCGGGCGCGCGTGCGCGGCGCGCAGGTCGTAGTCGTCAACCACTCGCTGCTGTTCACCCTGCTCAACGCCGGCGCGGGCGGCGCGGCCGGTTCGCGCGGCGTGCTGTTTGCCGACGACTTTGTCGTGCTCGACGAGGCGCACACGGTGCCGGAGGTCGCGACCGAACACTTCGGCCTGCACCTGAGCAGCTATGGTGTCGAGCGGATGCTCAGGCACCTTTACAGCCCGAAAACCAAGCGCGGCCTGCTGGTCAAATACGGCGATGCGTCGGACCGGCTGCTAGTCGAGGACGCCCTGGAGGCGGCGCGGCAGTTTTTCGCCGCGGTCGAGGAGCGGCTGCTCACGAAACAGCCGGTCGTGCGCGTGCGCGAGGCCGGCATCGCCGAGCCGTGGCTCGACGAACCGCTGGACGCGCTGCACCGGGCCGTCAAAAAACGTGCGGACCGGTTCGAGGACGGCCGCGAGCGCGACGAGCTCCAGCAGCAGGCCGACCGCATCTCCTCCACCCGCGCGAGCCTGCGGCAGTTTCTCGCCTTGGCTGACGCGGAAAAGCAGGTCCACTGGGCCGAGCGCGGCGGCCGCCGGCAAACCATCGTGACGCTGCGCACCGCGCCGATTGATGTCGCCCCGCTGCTGCGGGAAACCCTGCTGCGCCGCGACACCGCCGTCGTGCTCACCAGCGCGACCCTGACCGCCGGCGGGGACATCGCGCCGTTTGCCACGCGCGTGGGCGCGGAGCAGGCGCGGGCGGCGGTGGAGCACTCGCCGTTTGATTTTGAATCAAACATGCGGGTGTTTGTCGCGACCGACGTGCCTCTGCCCTCGGCCAAGGAGGCACGGCTCGCGCTCGATGTGCTGGCGGACTACATCGGCTTCTGCACGCAGCGCACGGCGGGCGGTTCGCTCGTGCTGTTCACGAGCTATGCCGACATGCAGGCGGTCGCCGCCACGCTGGAGCCGGCCTACGCGAAGGCGCGGCGGCCGTTTTTTATGCAGGGGCGCGACATGTCGCGCACCGCGCTGGCGCGGCAGCTCCGCGCCGCCGGCAATGGCGTGCTGTTCGGCACCGATAGCTTTTGGACGGGCATTGATGTGCCGGGTAACGCCCTGGCCCAGGTGATCATCACCCGCCTGCCGTTCGAGATGCCGACCCATCCGGTGCTCGAGGCCCGGGCGGAGCATATCCGGGAGCGTGGCGGCGAGCCATTCAACGAGCTCACGCTGCCGGACGCGCTGATCAAGTTCCGCCAGGGTGTCGGCCGGCTCATCCGCACGGCGACCGACCGGGGTGTCGTAACCCTCCTCGACTCGCGTGTGACGCAGAAGGCCTATGGCCGGTTGTTCCTCGGCTGCCTGCCCAAGGCGGGCCATACCCGCATGACCCGCTCCGACCGTGCCGAAAAATTTCAACCTTTCGCATAGCGGCGGCTTGCAGAGCGCACCGCCGCCCACCAACTTCACCCCCCCACTCAATGAAACTCCGCTCCGCCGCGCTGACCGACATCGGCAAGGTTCGCCACGAAAATCAGGACACCCCCCTGTGCCAGCCGGCCCTCGGGCTGTTCGGCGTGGCCGACGGCGTGGGCGGCCTGCCCGGCGGAGCCGAGGCCTCCCAGTGCGCGGTGCGGACGCTTATACAGGCGGTGCGCGCGGCGGGCGACAGCGAGCCCGACATGCGGGCCGTTCTGGAGCTGGCCAATGCCGCCGTGCAACGCCTCGGCCAGCTCGTCAGCCCCGAGACCGGCATCGGCACCACCGTGTCGTGCGGCCTGTTTCGCGCGGGCCGGACGCGGCTGGCGCACGTGGGCGACTCGCGCGCCTACCTGCTGCGCGGCGGGAAGTTCTCCCCAGTCACGGAGGATCACACCGTCGAGGTCGAAGCGCGCAAGAACAACACCTCGGGCGAGTATCTGCTGCTGCACCCGCAAAGCGGCCACACGCTTACCCGCTGCGTCGGGCAGCCCATGCCGCTTGACACCGACCTGGCGGAGCACGCGTTGGCAGCCGGTGACCGCTGGCTCTTCGCCACCGACGGGGTCACCCGCATGGTGCCGGACGCCGAGCTGGCCGAGCTGCTTGGCCGCCCCGGCGAGCCGTCCGAGATTTTGTCGGCCATGATCGCCCTCGCCCTCGAACGCGGCGGCACCGACAACGCCACCGCCGTGCTGGTGATCGTGGACGAGGCATGATAAAGGGATCTGCTTAAAAACGGTGACGCCGGCGCAGGGTTGAGAGGATTCGGAAGGGTCAGCCGCCACCCGCCATCGCCCGCCCCGCGTGCCAGCCGGTCGTCCATGCGGACTGGAAATTAAAGCCGCCAGTCACACCGTCAATGTCGAGCACTTCGCCGGCGAAGTGCAGGCCGGGGCAGACTCGGCTTTCCATGGTCGCAAAATCCACCTCGCGCAGCCGCACGCCGCCGCACGTCACAAACTCCTCCTTGTTCATGCTCTTGCCAACGACGGCAAACTCGCCCTCGGCAAGCTGCGACGCCAGCGCGCCGAGCGCGACGTTGCCCACGCCCGCCCATTGCGCCTCAGGCGCGATCTCGGCCGACGCCAGCAACCGCTCCCACAGCCGCGCCGGCAGCCCGAAAGGGTTGGCCGTCGCCACCTGCCGCCGCGCGTGGGCCGTGCGCTCGGCGGCGAGCGCGGCGCGGGTCTGCTCCAGCGTGCGCGGCGCGACCCAGTTCAACGCGAGGGTGAACGCATAGCCCGCCGTATGCAGCTCGCGCGCACCCCACGCGGAGAGCTTCAGGATCGCCGGGCCGCTCAGCCCCCAATGCGTCACCAGCAGCGGGCCGCCGGCCCTGAGTTTGTCGCCGGGCTTCGCCCCATGCACGGCGACGGCCGCGTTCTCCACCGACACGCCCGACAGCCCGACGAGCCGCGCATCGTCACAGTGAAACGTGAACAGCGACGGGACCGGCGGCTCGATCGTGTGGCCGAACGCCTCGGCGATGGCCAGCCCGACCGAGGACTTATTGCCCCCGGTGGCGAGCAGCAGCCGGTCGCAGCGCACCCCAGAGCCGTCGGTGAGCGTGAGCCAGAAGTCCGGCGGGCCGCCATCGCGCGCCACGCGTTCCGCCTTCCGCACGCCGCGTACGGTCACCAGCTTCACCCCCGCTTTCTGCGCGGCGTCCATCAGGCAGGAGACGATGGTCGCCGAGTTGTCGCTGATCGGAAACATCCGGCCGTCGGGCTCGGCCTTGAGCGCGACCTCGCGGGCGGCGAACCACGCGACCGTCTCGCGCGGGCCGAAGCGCGTAAGCGGCCCGAGCAGCTCGCGCGCACCGCGCGGGTAGTTTTTCACCAGCTCGCGCGGCTCCTGGCAGACATTGGTGACGTTGCACCGCCCGCCGCCGGACACGCGCACCTTGGCCAGCGGATGTGCCGTGGCCTCGAAGAGCGTGACGTCCGCCGCCGGGTCGGCCTCCGCACACGCAATGGCCGCAAAGAATCCAGCCGCCCCGCCGCCGACGATGATGATGCGTTTTGGCCCCATGCCGCCGAGCGTGGCGCGCACGGTCGCGCGCTCAATGGCAGATTTTGAGCGCGCTGCCGCATTTAACCACGATTGACAGGGAGCGTCGTATGGGCACTCTGTCGTCTGGCGTAACCCCTCCCTGTGATGAAAACTCGGCCCCGTCTCGTGTCGCTGCTCCTTCTGCCGACAGGATTTTTTTGCCCGATGCTTTGCCCTGCCGCTGAGCCGGCTGCGGCTCCACCTGCGTCCGCCACCCCACCAGCTTCCGCGCAAGTTTATGAGGACAAGGCCAAAGGCTTTGCCTTCGACGTGCCCGCAGGCTGGACGGTGAGCAAAAGCGGTGACGCGCTGTTGGTTAACAATCAGCGGCCCGGGTTGAATCTCACCTATTGGAACCCCGGTGGCGGGGCTGGTGCCGGACCGATACGTGCGCCGGATAAACCTCCCGAGGAAATCCTCCAACTGCTTCGCCCCGGAGAAATCTGGCTCAAACTGACTTCGTCGCCCGGCACTAACCATGTGCCAGACTCGGCCGTATCGGAAATCAACGCGCGGCTCGCCCGCCCGGTTGCGCCGACCGCCAACCCCGATCTTTTCAGATTGAGCTTCACCTTTTACAAACACGGGCACTGGTTTGACTGCATTGCCTTCCTGCGCTCTCCGGTGAGCGACGTGGAAAAGGGGAAGCTGCTGACAATGCTCCAGAACCTGCGCTTCATGGACAAACCTGTGAGCAATGTGACTTGGGCGGCGTCACTCGCGGGGCAAAGCCTGCCCGCTGCCGTGCGAGACATTAAAGAACCACTCGCGCAGCACCCTCCGTATGCGAGGCCGCCACCGACCGTCGCATGGATCACGCAACCCTTGGAAGACGCCTACTCCGTCACGGTCACGCTCAACACGGTGCCGCCGGGACTGGGCGCGGCCTACAAGGCGGGTGATACTTGGAAATTTCGCGTCTCCTTCGACGGCATTGTCACCTTGCAGAGCGGGTCGGCCGATTCCGCTCCGGCTGCGCCTCCTGCGGAAGCCGCGCCCGCCGCCGCCAAGCCGGGCAACTGATGTTCGCTGCAAGTGGGCGAAGCTGGTTGCCGCCAGACCAAGATACCCGTGCCACCTCATGCGGCCCAAAAAACGGCGTCACCCCGTGCGGGATGACGCCGTTGAAGGGAAGCGGATTGGGTTCGGAGCTTAGTCCCAACTTCAGACTTTGACCGACTGGCAGGTCTTCACGATCCGGCCGGCGACCAGATACGGGTCGGCGGCGGAATTCGGCCGGCGATCCTCAAGGTAGCCCTTGTAGCCGTTGGCGATGAAGTTGACCGGCATGCGGATCGAGGCGCCGCGGTCGGACAGGCCGTAGGAGAACTTGTCAATGGACTGCGTCTCGTGCAGGCCGGTGAGGCGGAGATGGTTCTCCGGGCCGTAGACCGCGATGTGCTCGGCGATGTTCTTCTGGAACGCCGCCATGAGCTTCTCGAAGTAGGCCTTGCCGCCTTTCTCGCGCATGAACTTCGTGGAGAAGTTCGAGTGCATGCCGGAGCCGTTCCAGTCGAGCGGCTGCTGGAAGGGCGCGAGGATGGGCTTGCAGCGCCACTCGATGTCGATGCCGTAGCCCTCGCCGAGGCGGGCGAGGATGTAGCGGGCGACCCACATCTGGTCGGCGGCGTTCTTGGATCCTTTGCCGAAGATCTGGAACTCCCACTGCCCTTTGGCGACCTCGGCGTTGATGCCCTCGAGGTTGATGCCGGCGTCGAGGCAGATATCAATGTGCTTCTCGACGATCTCACGCGCGACGCAACCGACATTCTTGTAGCCGACGCCGGTGTAGTAGGGCCCTTGGGGCCCGGGGAAGCCGTCCTTCGGGAAGCCGAGGGGGGCGCCGTCCTTGAAGAAAAAGTATTCCTGCTCGAAGCCAAACCAGGTGTCCGGATCATCCGGGATGGTCGCGCGAGAGTTGGAAACGTGCGGGGTCTTGTCGTCCGGCATCATGACTTCGCACATGACGAGCACGCCGTTCTTGCGGGTGCTGTCCGGGTAAACGGCCACCGGGTGGAGCTTGCAATCGGAGCTCTTGCCCTCGGCCTGCTGCGTCGAGCTGCCATCAAAGCCCCAGATGGGCAAATCGGCCAGCTTCGGGAAGCTGGCGAATTCCTTGATCTGCGTCTTGCTGCGCAGGCTGGCGAGCGGCTGGTAGCCGTCGAGCCAGATGTATTCCAGTTTGTATTTGGCCATGGTCGGAGGGAGTTTGGTTTGGGAGGTTTACGGTTGGTGATGAAAGTTTGGACGGCTGCGAGACGCGGCCGCAAACGGGTCGGTTAGTTAGCACCTCATGTGCCAGTGGCAACCAGAACTTGGACTTTCATGAAAAAAATTGCTGAATTGCGCCAGAATTCACGCAAACGGAAGCTCAGTCCCCCCTTGCCAGCACGCGGGCGGCAGCGGATGGTGCCGGACCACCCATGCACGAGGTCAAAGACACCGTCCGCGCCCAAGTCCGTATCGGTTACGACGGGCGCGTCCACAAGACCTTCCGCGGCCACCGGGCGCACGCGCGTTTCACCCATGAGCTGCGCGTGCTGCGGCAACTGGAGGCCCGCGGCTGCGACTTCGTGCCGCGGGTGCTGGAGGCCGACGAAGCCGGCCTGAAAATCGTGACCACCAACTGCGGCCGGCTCGTTGAGCAGATCCCGCCCGAACGCCAGCGGGAGATTTTCGCCGAACTGGAAAAATACGGTGTGCGCCATGAGGATCCGTTCCTCCGCAATATCACCTACCGTGTCGCCGACGGGCGCTTCTGCGTGATTGATTTTGAGTTCGCCACGCTGCTCGACGAAGGCGGCGGCGGTGGTGAAGTCTCGCTCAAACCCTAGGCCCGGTTTGGGTTCTCCGGTTAAAGTCCCTCTGCTCCGCCCACGCTCAATGTGATCAAATTGAAATGCCAGCCAGCCCCATGCGCGCTCCCCCACCCCCTCTAAGCACTTCCTTCGGCCTCCGCTGGTCGGGCCTGACCCATTCCGGCCGGGTGCGCGCCAACAATGAGGACGCGTTTCTTGGCCTCGCGTTCGATGCCCATGAGGTGAGACATCTCGGCAAGACCGGCGAGGCCTCGCTCGCCGCGTGCGATTTCGTCTTTGCTGTGAGCGACGGCATGGGGGGCGCCAAGTCGGGCGAGTTTGCCAGCCGCATCGCCATTGACCGCATCACGCGGCTGTTGCCGCGCCGCTTTCGCCGGGGGGCGGCCGCTCCGACGGCGCCAGTTCCGGCTGACGGCGCGACCGATTTCTCCGCCGTGCTCGCCGAGTTGGTCGGAGCGATCCACCACGATCTGCTGCACCTCGGGCAGGCTTACGAGGAGTGTGCCGGCATGGGTGCCACTCTCAGTCTCGCTTGGATCATGCCGGGAAAAATGTTTTTTGCCCATGTCGGCGACAGTCGCCTCTATCATCTGCCGCACGCCGGCGCACTCACGCAACTCACGCATGACCACAGCGAAGTTGGCCGGTTGCAACGCGCCGGCCGGCTTAACGAACGCGAAGCGCGCGCCCACCCGCGCCGCCATATCCTCGATCAGGTGCTCGGCGGGGGGCAGGACACAGTCGAACCCCAGCTCGGCATGGTCCCATGGCAGGCCGGTGACATTTTTCTGCTCTGCACCGATGGCGTGACCGATGGCCTCGGCGACAATGCCCTCGCCGAACTCATCCGCACGCCCGTCGCCGTACGCATCACCCAGCCACCCGCGCAACGCCTCGTCGAGGAGGCCGTCCTCCTCTCCGGCCGCGACAATGCCACCGCCGTGGTGGTCGAGCTGGGCTGAAGCTCGCGCGGGCCCGCGGTCGTATTTCCGGATTTCTTTGGCCGGGCGATCCGTGGCTCGCGACTGCACAGGATAAAAGCCCCCCACGGCTGAAGACGATCCGGGCGCCCGCCTTTGGTGCCAGCAAGCTTTGCTAGGCGGCCGTGCCGCCGCCCTCATCTTTGCGGTTTCAACGCTGTCTCCGGCACCCGGCGGACGGTGGTGAATTTGGCCCGAAAGAGTTCGTCGAGCACGGCCCGTGCCTCGGCAGGGATGCGGTTCACCAGGGTGTCGAGCGGCGGGAGATTGTTATTGTCTGGAGCCTCTTCGGGTTCGCCCGGCCCGGACGCGGGACGCGTGGTTTCCGTCGCACGCTGCGCGGCGAAGAACGCGGCTTCCTCCTCCACCCCGGGACCCATGGGCGCATCGGTATCGCCCCTGGCCAGCACGGAAGCTCCGTGCTCGGCTTTCCCGTTTTCGCTCTCCGGTGCGGTGCGCCCGCTGAGTAGGGCGGCGAGTTTTGATTCCAGCCGGTCAATCAGCCGTTTTTTTTTTCGCTGTCGTCCACTCCGGCGGGGGCTTCGTCGGCGAGGGCCGTCAGTTCCTTGATGAGCGAATCAATCGCCCGGGAGCGGCTGGCGTCCACGGCCTTGAGGAGGGCGACCTCGAAATTGATTTTCTCGGTGAGGCCGAGCTTCACGCCGGCTTCGCCTTCCCGCAGCGCGTCGAGCATCCGGGTGAGCTGCTCGGTGGTCAGCGGCGTGCCCCCCAGCGCGGCGCTGCGCCCGCCCTGCGCGATCGCGTCGAGGAGGGCGGTGCGGACGAGGCCCTGCAAATCGCCCAGCAGGCGCACGAGGTCGCGGCCCGAGGAGTCGCAATCGTCAACCAGCGCGACGATTTGGCGGTGGTCGCCGGCGGCGAGCGCGGCGGCGAGCGCGGCGATTTTCTCGGCGGCGACCAGACCGTAGACATCGAGCACGTCGGGTTCGGAAATTTCCGCGCCGCAGAACGAAATCATTTGGTCGAGGATGGACTGGGCGTCGCGCATCCCGCCGTCGGCCATGCGGGCGATGCAGGCGAGCGCCGCGTCCGTGATTTTGATTTTTTCCTCGGCGGAGATTTTTTTAAGCCGCTCGACGATGAGCGCAGGCGCGATGGGCTTGAGGTCAAACCGTTGGCAACGTGAGACGATGGTCGGCAGGACTTTTTGCGGATCGGTCGTGGCAAAGACGAACTTTACATGCGGCGGTGGCTCCTCGAGGGTTTTCAATAGCGCGTTGAACGCGGCGGCGGAGAGCATATGCACCTCGTCAATGATGTAGATTTTGAACTTTCCCTGCGCGGGGGCGTATTGCGCTGTGTCGCGGAGATCGCGGACCTGGTCCACCCCGTTGTTGGAGGCGCCGTCAATCTCGATCACATCGAGAAAGGAGCCGTTGGCGATGGCGAGACACGCGGGGTCGGTGGGGTCAAAATCGGCGATCGGGCCGCCGGTGCAGTTGAGGGCCTTGGCAAAAATGCGGGCGAGGGAGGTCTTGCCGGTGCCGCGCGGGCCGACGAGGAGGTAGGCGTGAGCGATGCGGCCACGCGCGATGGCGTTGCGGAGCGTACGCACGACATGCTCCTGGCCGACGACGTCGGCAAACGTCTGCGGCCGCCATTTGCGGGCGATGACTTGGTAAGGCGAGGACAAGGCGAGACGAAGAGTTGAAATGAGAAAGGTGCCAGACCGCGAGAAGTCTTTCGCCGACAGAGTACAATATGCGGGCGCAGAGGCTTGTCCGCTTGATTCGGCCCGCGTGAGGAAGGCCACGGGCGCGCCATTGTCCCGACCATAGCGTCGGACCCGACGCTATGGTTTTGCCGTCGCCTGGCCGACGACGGGATCACAGCAAATTTCGTCCCCTTGGCCAAGGGCACAGTGATCCCCTCCGAAGCAGGCGCGCAGCACGCCTTGCGCTCTGTCTGGAAACGCCAGGGCCAGGCTGGTGAGGACGAGGACACCACCGAGGACCAAAAGGTGTTTTTTCATCGGGAAAATAGGCTGGGCCAAATGGTGGCAGAATGCCGCCGATGGTCAATCTGCAATTCGAGTGCGAGGCCGGCCCGGCGCAGGTTCTCGGCGGCGTTCGTCCGCCTCCGGTTGCGCCGCAGGTAATAAGTGGCCGGGCACTCCACGGCACTGGTAGGACGTCGTTGCCGTTGCTGCCTTCCGGCCCTGGCGGAGTTCACGCGCCTGCCCATGCATGGCACCTGGCCGGGGCGGAACATGCGGCGACCGGTTGGAGGCGCAAACACAAACCGCGGATCTCAGTTACCCGAAGGCGCGGGCGCCGTCGGCACTGCCGGATTCGCCGGCGCAGCCTTTGGATCCGGGGAGGATTGGCCGGGAATAGCCCCTCGTCCACTACCGGGACCGGAGTTGCCGCCGCCTTGAC
>JBAXLL010000009.1:0-16596 GCA_037134835.1 Verrucomicrobiota bacterium | reverse complement strand
CTACAAGACGGTTGAAGCCCGCAGGCGGCGGCGAAAATCTCCGGCGGCCCCGGCGTGGCGGTGGCAAAGATGACGCCGCCGTAGGCGCGGACCGTTTCGCCGATGAGGGCGGAGGCGTCCAGGCAGGTGAAGCGCAGCTCGCCGGCACGCGGACTCCAGAGCAGGCGCGGGAAATTCCCCTCGCGCAGCCACATGTCGAGCACGGGCAGCTGCCAGAGCAGTTCGGCGAAATGCGGGCCGAGCGCGACATGGTCAGGTGGCTGGGCCGCGATCTGCGCCGCGATCGTGGCGAGCGCGTCGGCCAGGTCGTCCTCCTGCGCCGGATCGAGCGCATCGCACGGCCGGAGCGCGGCGACGAGGCGGGCCAGCGCCTCGACCGCGCGCTGGAGCGGACGGGAGGCAGACTGGTGCTCCAGTTCGGCCAGCAGCGTACGCAGGTCGTCCGCCAGCACGGCATGCGAGTGCGCATCGGCGACACGGGCCGGCAGGTTGTGTGCCTCGTCAATGAGGAGCAAGGTGGCGCCGGGGTCGAAGCCGGGCTGATCGTAAAAAATGCCACCGCTGCCAGGGGCAAAAACATAGTTGTAGTCACCGACCCACACATCGTTGAACGCGAGCGCGGCGCGCGTAATCTCATAGGGGCAGAGCCTTGCCTCGCGTCCGGCGGCGCGCAGCGTATCCAAGTCCCGCGGCATGTTTTCGTCGAGATAGAACCGCGCCAGCCCGCTGCGCGGCCAGCGGGCCTCCAGGTCGGCGAGATGGACACAGGCGTCGCGTGTGCAGTGGAAAACCGGGTTGATGCAGTGCTCGCGCTTGTTCCGCACATGCCAGATCGCGACACCCTGCACCTCAGGTGGAGCGACGGACGCGACGGCGGTCATGACCTGCAACGTGTGCACGACATGCAACTGGCCGGTGGATTTGCTGGTAAGATAGAGCACTCGGCTGAACCGGCCGGCGCGGAGCTGCGCGAGTGCGCACTCGAGGAGCACACCCGTCTTGCCGAAGCCGGTCGGCGCCTCGAAGAGCACCCCCGGTGCCGACTGGAGCGCCGTGGCGAGGTCGAGGCACGTGGTTTCCTGTCCGTCCCGGGGCGCATGGAAAGCCGGACGGAAGCGGAGGGCGCGCAGTCGCTCTCGTGCGCGCAGCCGCAGGGTGAGAAACTCCGTGACCGCCGCCAGCCGTGCGCGAAAGAGGCCGTCGTCCGCCGGAGTGAGCCCAACCGTCTGGCCCAGGCCGCTGCCAGCCTCGACGAAGAGCAGCTCGGCCCGCACCGGCTGTTCCGGTGCGGCGAGACGGCGGAGCGCGACGTAGGCAGCCAGCTGCGCGAAATAGCCGGGATAGTCAGCGCGCAGTTCGGCCTCAGGCACGGGTAGTGGGCGGAGGACGGTTTTGATTTCGCGCAGCAGCTCGGGACCGCCCCCTTCCGTCGCCGGCAGCACCTGATCAATGCGACCGGTAAGCGTAAGGGTCCAACCGCCATGAAAAATCTGTCCGGCGACCGTGGCCTCGAAATCGGCGGCCACGGTGGTGGCTGCGGTCTTCGCACGCAGCTCCTGATGCCAGCGCGTGCCGAGTTGCGCGCGCCAGACGCCCGACGTGCCGTCACCGGCGTCACGCGGACCGATGGCAAAAGCGGACAGCTCGCCGACGCCGAGCGCGGCGGTGCGTTGATCGAGGTCGAACTCCATGAGCGGGGCTCCGCTCAGGCCGCGCCGACCTCGCGGAAACACGCTTCAGCCAGTGCGGGGTCAACGTCGTCGCACGTCACGGCCTCGCCGAGTGATTTCAACACCACAAAGCGCAGCCGGCCCGCCCGCACTTTTTTGTCACGCGCCATCGCCGCCATCAACATGGCCAGCGGCAGCGGCGCACGCAGCCGCGTCAGCAGCGCGTGCGCCTCCACAACCTTCTCGACGCTAAGGACATCACCCGCTGCGATCAGCCCCAGCTTTTGCGAGAGGCGCGCCGCCGCACAGAGACCGATGGCGACGGCCTCCCCATGCAGGTAAGCCCCGTAGCCGGTCGCCTGCTCGATGGCGTGGCCGAAGGTATGGCCGAGATTGAGCAGGGCGCGCCCCCCTTCCTTGGCGGTTTCAAACTCGTCGGCCTCGACCACACGGGCCTTGAGGGCGCAGCAGCGGCGGATGACGGCGGCGAGATCAGAGCTGGTGCCGGTGAGCGGCGGGCGCTCAAGACGCGCGAACAGCTCTGGGTCGCCGAGCAGGCCGGCCTTGATGATTTCGGCGCAGCCGGCGGCAAATTCGCGCGGCGGCAGCGTGGCCAACAGGTTGGTTGAAATGAAAACCCCGCGCGGCTGGTGAAACGCGCCCACGAGGTTCTTGCCGGCCTTAAGATTGATGCCGGTCTTGCCGCCGACGGAGCTGTCCACCATCGCGAGCAGCGTCGTCGGCACTTGGTAAAATGCAATGCCGCGCAGATAGCTCGCCGCCGCGAAGCCCGCAAGGTCGCCGATCACACCGCCGCCAAAGGCGAAGAGCGCGTCGCTGCGGCCGAATTGTTCAAACGCCAAAAAATCCAGCACGGTTTCTAACCCTTTCACAGACTTGCTCGCTTCGCCTGAAGGGACCGGCAGCCATGACGCTGCGCCGAACATTGCACGCAGCCCTTCAAGCTGTTTCAAGCTGATGACATTATTATCGGTCACGACGGCCACGCGCCGTCCCTCCGCCGCCAACGCAGCGACCTGCGCGCACACGGACGCGGAAAGATCCGGGCCAAACTGGATCGGGTAGCTGCGCGCGCCAAGGTTGACGGTAAGACGGTCGGTCATGCGCCGGTTAAAAGGCAGCGATGGCGGCGGGTCAATCTTGACGAAGCGCAAATTGCATCCGGGAATTTGGCAGAAATTTTTCTGGTTCTCCGCGAAATTCTCGTTCTCTATGTGCCCTTTCACCATGAAGAAAGCCCCCTCCCACTTCCCAAAAATCAAACGCATTGCCTACGAAGGCCCGGGCGCAACTCACGCCCTCGCCTTCCGCCACTACAACCCCGATGAGGTCATTGGCGGCCAGACGATGAGCGCGCACATGCGCTTCTCCATCGCCTACTGGCACGCGTTTCGGGGTACCGGCGGCGACCCGTTTGGCCCCGGCACCATCATCCGCCCGTGGGAAAGTGGCAAGGATGCCGTCTCCATCGCCCTCACACGCATGGACGCGGCTTTTGAATTTTTCCAAAAAATCCGCGCGCCGTTCTACTGCTTCCATGACCGGGACATCGCCCCCGAGGGCCGCTCACTCGCCGAGTCGAACCGCAACCTCGACCGCGTCGTCGCCCACGCGAAGGCCCTGCAAAAGGCCACTGGCGTCAAGCTGCTCTGGGGCACCGCCAACCTGTTCTCCAACCCGCGCTTCATGTGCGGCGCGGCCACGAACCCGGACGCTCATGTCTTTGCCTACGCCGCCGCGCAGGTGAAAAAAGCGCTGGATGTGACGAAGGCGCTGGGCGGCGAGAATTACGTTTTCTGGGGTGGCCGCGAAGGCTATGAGACGCTCCTCAACACCAATCTGAAGCGGGAGCAGGAGCACCTGGCCACGTTCATGCACATGGCGAAGGACTACGCAAAGAGCATCGGCTTCAAGGGCCAGTTCCTGATTGAGCCCAAACCGAAGGAGCCGACCAAGCACCAGTATGACTTCGACGTGGCCAGCGGCATCGCTTTCCTCCGCACCTTCGGCCTCGAAAAGGTCTTCAAGTTCAACATCGAGACCAACCACGCCACGCTGGCCGGACACACCTTCCAGCACGAGATTGAGGTCGCCGCCGCCGCCGGGATGCTCGGCAGCATTGACGCCAACGCCGGCGACCTGCTCCTCGGCTGGGACACCGATCAGTTCAACACCGACGTGCGCGAACTCACCCTCGCCATGATCTCCATCCTGCGCGCCGGCGGCCTCGGCACCGGCGGCTTCAACTTCGACGCCAAGCTGCGCCGCCCCAGCGTTGACGCGGAGGATCTCTTCCACGCCCACATTGGCGGCATGGACGCCTACGCGCTGGCCTTCAAGCTCGCGCGCCGCATCCTCGCCGAGGGGAAACTCGACCAGTTTGTGAAGGACCGCTATGCGAGCTTCGACACCGGTTATGGCAAGGACATCGAGAAACGCCGCATCGGCTTCCGCGAGCTGAACAAGCTCGCGCTCGGCAAGCTCGGCGAGCCCAAGCTCCGCAGCGGCAAGCAGGAGTATCTCGAAAACCTGATCATGTCCTACCTGCACGGGTGAAACTCCGAGGTGGGCTGCCGTTCAGGCCATGATATGAAATCGGAAGACGATCATCGCAGGCCGGTTTGAGTTTGACCGGGGAGTTGTTAAACCGCCGTCATGAACCCGTCCATCCTCCGCTGGGGCATCCTCGGTCCCGCCGGGATCGCCCGCAAAAACTGGCAGGCCATCCGGCTGTCGGGCAACGGCACGCTGGTCGCCGTCGCGAGCCGCGATGCAGCCCGGGCCCGGGCGTTCATCGCCGAGTGCCAGGCGGCCGTGCCGTTCGAGACCGCACCGCGCGCCCTCGGCAGCTATGAGGAGCTGATTGCGGCCCCCGATGTTGACGCGATCTACATCCCGCTGCCGACCGGGGTGCGTGAGGAGTGGATCATGCGCGCCGCGGAGGCGGGCAAGCATGTCATCAGCGAAAAGCCGTGCGCGGTGAACGCGACCGAGTTGCGCCGGATGCTCGACACCTGCGCACGGCATCGCGTGCAATTCATGGACGGCGTGATGTTCCGCCACAACGCCCGGCTCGCGCGGATGCGTGCCATGCTCGACGACGGCGAGAGCGTGGGCGCGCTGCGCCGCATCACCTCCAGCTTCACCTTCGCGGCCCCGCCGGAATTTTTCGGCAGCAACATCCGCACGCTGGGCGCGTTGGAGCCGTTCGGCTGCCTGGGCGACCTCGGCTGGTACTGCCTGCAGATTTCCCTGTGGGCGGCCGGCTGGCGGCTGCCGCACACCGTCACGGGGCGCCTGCACGCCGTCCATGGCGACGTACCGACGGAATTTTCCGGCGAGCTTCTGTTCGACGGCGGCCTCTCCGCCGGCTTCGACTGCTCCTTTTTGCTGCACAACCAGCAGTGGGCGAACTTCGCCGGCACCAAGGGCTCGCTGCGCGTGGATGATTTCGCGCTGCCGTTCGCCGGCACCGAGACCGCCTTTGAGCGACGGGGCGTGGAATTCCGGCGGCAGGGCTGCGACTTCCGGTTTGAGCCGCGGGTGCGGCGCATCACCGTCGCCGAGCACAGCCACGGGCACGAAACAGCGCAGGAAGCCTGCCAGTTCCGGCATTTTGCTGCGCAGGTGCTCAGCGGCGCGCTTGATCAATCCTGGCCCGCCATCGCGCTCCAAACCCAGCAGGTGATGGACGCCTGCCTCGCCTCGGCACGCGCCGGGGGACAGCCGATCACACTGGGCTGAAGCCGGCAGCCGCGATCGCAGCCGCCCACCGGCCTGTGCAAAAACGCTGGCGGCGCGCCCGGTGCGTCCCTACCCTGCTGGCGTGATCATCTCCCCCGGCGAGCTCGGTTGCTTCCTCCAGGCGAAAAACGCCGCCCCCCACGACTTCCTCGGCATGCATGTCGCGAAGTCGGGCCGCACCGGCGGGGTGGTCGTGCGCGCATTTGTGCGCGAGGCCGCCGCATGCGCCGTCGTCGAGCTGGGCAAGGCCGACGCACGCAGCACGGAAAAGATGCACCCGATGACCCGGCTCGCCCCGGAGGGCTTTTTTGAAATCTTCCTGCCGCGCCGGAAGAATCTTTTTCGCTACCAGCTCCGTGTCACCCGCCACTCCGGCGAGCTGCACCAGTTTTTCGATCCCTATTCGTTCCTGCCCACGCTGGGCGCGCAAGATCTCTACCTGTTCAATGAGGGCAACGAACACCGCATCTACGAGAAGCTCGGCGCGCACCTGCGCACGGTCGGCGACGTGCCGGGGGTGGCGTTCGCCGTCTGGGCGCCCGGCGCGGCGCGCGTTTCCGTCGTCGGCAACTTCAACCACTGGGACGGCCGTTTTCACCCGATGCGGACGCTGGGGGCTTCGGGGGTGTGGGAACTGTTTGTGCCGGGCCTCGGAGAAGGCGAACTCTACAAGTTTGAAATCCTGGACGGCGGCGGGCGAATCAACATCAAAACCGACCCCTATGGCACCTACTTCGAGGCGCCGCCGGGCAACGCCGCCATCGTGTGCAACCCGCGCCGCCATGCGTGGAGTGACGCCGCGTGGATTGAGCGCCGCCGGACCTCGGCCGGGCAGACCGATCGGCCGCTTTCGGTCTATGAGGTCCATCTCGCCTCGTGGAAGCGCAAACTCGAGGATGCCAGCCGCCCGCTCACCTACCGCGAGCTGGCGCCGCTGCTGGCCGACTATGTCACCGAGATGGGTTTCACGCACATCGAGGTGCTGCCGGTGGCGGAGCACCCGTTCGACGGCTCATGGGGTTATCAGGTCACCGGCTTCTACGCCCCCACCCACCGCTTCGGGACTCCGGAGGATTTTTGCTTCTTTGTGGACCACCTGCACCAGCGGGGCGTGGGCGTGATTCTCGACTGGGTGCCGGGGCATTTTCCCCGCGACAGCTTCGCGCTGGCGGAATTTGACGGCACGCATCTCTACGAGCATGCCGATCCGCGGCAGGGCGCGCACCATGACTGGGGCACGCTGATCTTCAACTACGGCCGCAACGAGGTGCGCGGTTTCCTCGTCGCCAATGCCCTCGCATGGCTCGACCGCTACCATCTCGACGGCCTGCGGGTGGACGCCGTTGCCTCCATGCTTTACCTCGACTACTCGCGCAAGGAGGGCGAGTGGATCCCCAACCAGCATGGCGGACGCGAGAACCTCGAGGCCATCGCCTTCCTCCGCGAGACCAACCGGCTGGTCCACGACTACTACCCGGGCACGCTGATGATCGCCGAAGAGAGCACCGCCTTTCCTGGCCTTACGCAGCCCGTCACCGAGGGTGGCCTCGGTTTTGACTTCAAGTGGAACATGGGCCTGATGCACGATACGTTGCGGTATTTTTCCAAGGAGCCCGCCCACCGCAAATGGCACCATCACGACCTCACCTTCGGCGCGCTCTACCAGTTCACGGAAAATTTTGTCACGGTCCTCTCGCACGATGAAGTCGTCCACGGCAAGGCCTCCCTGCTCTACAAGATGGGTGCGTGGCACATCGTGGAGAAAGCCGCCAATCTTCGTGCCCTTTACGCCCACCTCTGGACGTGGCCCGGAAAAAAACTGCTTTTCATGGGCGGTGAGTTCGGCCAGTCGCACGAGTGGAGCCACGAGCGCTCCCTCGACTGGCACCTATGCCAGTATCTTGACCACGAGGGCCTCCGCCTGCTCGTGCGCGACCTCAACCGGCTCTACGTCGCCGAACCCGCGCTCGGCGGCTGCGACCTTGATCCGCACGGTTTCCGCTGGATCAACTGCGAGGACTCCGGACACAGCGTCTTCTCCTACCTGAGGCTCGCCGGCGACGAGCGTGTGATCTTCGCCATCATCGGCAATTATACGCCGGTCATCCGCCATGGTTATCGCATCGGCGTGCCCCGCCAAGGCTATTGGCGCGAAGTCATCAATACCAACAGCCAGTATTACGGCGGCAGCGGCCTCGGCAACGACGGGGGCAAGCAAACCGAGGATATCGCCACCGACGGCTTCGCCCAAAGCCTCGCCCTCACGCTCCCGCCGCTGAGCACGGGAATTTTCAAGTGGATGGCCGGGAGCGGAAGTTTTACCGGCTAAATTTCTTGTGCAATGGCATAGGCGCGGCGAGCATGGAGAATGCTTCCGTCGCAATCAGGTTCGTTCCCGCTCTTCCGTTTTCGCGGCATCGCGGTGTCGGTCCATTGGTCGTGGTTTTTCATAGCGCTTTACTCCATCCAGACCCGGCATGGTCTCTACCATTCGCCGGTCTGGAACGTCTATGAATACCTCGCCCTCTTTTGCATCATCCTGATGCATGAATTCGGCCACTCGCTCGCCTGCCGGCAAACCGGCGGCCAGGCCGACCGGATTGTGCTTTGGCCGCTGGGTGGTGTCGCGTTTGTCAATCCTCCGCAGCGCGCGGGAGCACAGCTCTGGAGCATCGCGGCGGGGCCACTCGTCAATGTTGCGCTGCTGCCGGTGTTTTACGGACTGTACCGGCTGGCGCTCGCCAATCACTGGAGCAGCGCGGCTCCAGACACGGTCCGCTTCATTCAGGAAATGGGCTGGATCAACCGAAGCCTGCTGCTCTTCAATATCCTGCCCATCTACCCGCTTGATGGCGGACAAATTTTGCGCTCGCTGCTGTGGTTCCCTTTTGGCCGGGCCCGCAGCCTGCTGATCGCGACTGTGCTGGGATTCGGCGGGGTGGGCTATCTCGGCTGGCTGGCCGTCCAGCAGGGATCAATCTGGCTCGGTGTACTGGCCTATTTTGCCGGCACCCAGTGCATGGCAGGCTTCCAGTATGCGCGGGCACTCGCGCGCGCGGAACGGCCATCCGATTCGATCTGAATTTTGGGCCGGCACGACATGGCAGCCGAGGGCGGTGGATCCAAAGTTACCAGCGTTACTGTGCCAGCGCGAGTGACTGGCAGGCCTTGAGGTCAAGTTTCCCAGTGCCGAGAATGGGAATCCTATCTACGCGGCGGACCATGCGCGGAATCCAAAGGTTGGCCAGCCCGGCGGCGGTCAGTTTGTCGCGCACGGTGTCGGCGGCAAGGTCGAGCGTCGTCAGCAGGACGAGCGCCTCACCCTTGCCGGGATCGGGAACGCCGGTAACGACGATGGTGTAGCCCTCGCGGGGGTCGAGGCCAAGTGCCTTGACCAGTGTGGCTTCCACCGTGCCGTGCGGCACCATTTCGCCACCGATCTTGGAAAAACGCGAGAGACGGCCCTCGATGAAGAGAAACCCGTCCTCGTCGAAACGTCCGAGGTCGCCGGTAATGAACCAGCCGTCGTGAAACGCCGCGCGCGTGCGCGCCTCGTCGCCGAGATAGCCACCGAAGATGTTCGCCCCGCGCAGCACGACGAGCCCGGTGGCGGTGGCGGGAAGAGCGGCGTAGGTGGTAGGATCAAGTACCCGCGCCGTCTGGCCCGTGACCATGCGACCAACCGACCCGGCCCGCTTGCCGAGCTGGGTCGGGTTCGTACCGTCGGCGGGGGGATTCGGACGGTTGAGATTGGAAGCCGGAGAGGTTTCGGTGAGCCCGTAGCCTTGGAGAATATCAATGTGAAATTTCTCTCGGAATGCCTCGGCGAGGTCGGCCGGCAGTTTCTCCGCCCCTGACACGACGATTTCCAGCGAGCGCAGGTCGCCGCGCCCGGCCTTACGGAGCAGCGGGCGCAGAAAGGTGGGTGCACCGATGAGCACGGTGCATTCTTCATCGCGAATGGTCTCGGCAATTTTACGCGCGTCGAGCGGACTGGGAAGGGTAACGGTCTGGCAGCCGTAGAGGAGCGGATACCAAAGAGTAGCCGTGAAACCGAAGCTGTGAAACACCGGCATGCACGCAAGCAGCCGACCGCCGTCGGGCAAAATGCCCAGCGCGGCGATCTGCGCGCAGTTGGCGAGAAGATTGCTGTGCGTGAGCACGACCCCCTTGGGCTCGCCCGAGCTGCCGCTGGTGAACAGCAGACCAGCCTCGGTGTCACCGCCGCGCATCGGCAGACCGAGCAGACGTGCCAGCCACGCACTCGGCAGCAACCAGGCGGCGAGGAACCACGGCCAAGCGGAACCCGCCTCGCGAATTTCCGCGCCGAGATCAAGCGTCCGCTCCGGCCATGGGAATTCGGGGAGTTTATCCCGCAACGCGCCGGCGGTGATGATCGTGGTGATTTCACCGGTCTGAAGACAGGCCTCCGACGCCGCGCGTCCGGCGGTAAAGTTGAGATTGACCGGCACCTTGCCGGCCCAGAGCACAGCGAGGTTGGCCATGGTCGCACCCGCACCGGGCGGCAGCACGATGCCCACGCGCCGGGCGGACGTCGTCCGCCGCAGGCGGCGCGACAGCAGGGCGGCGGCCGCGAAGAGCTGCGCGGATGTCAGTTCACGGCGGTCCGCCGTGCGATCCACGAGCTGCACCCGCCACGGCCGTCGCGCCAGCGCGCGAACGATCTCACCGCCGAGATGGCGTTGGAACTGCGGCCGCCCGGCAAACGCCTCCGCGCCGAGATCGAGCAGGGCCTCACGCACCCGCGCGACCGTCGCCTCGGCCGCCGGGATGGGCCGGCCAAACACCACGCCAACATCCGTGCGCGTGAACTGCGGGCGCTTGAACAGGTAGCGGTTCGCCGAAAACGACAGCAGGGAACCCCACAGTCCATCGTGTGCGACCGGCACGACCGGCACGCCGGCCTTGCGCGCCATCAGCTCGAAACCCCGCTCCAGCCGCATGAGCTGCCCCGTGCGCGAGATCGAGCCCTCCGGAAACAGCAACACCAGCTCGCCCGCGGCCAACGCCGCCGACACCCGCCGCGTGGCCGCAAGGGCGTTGGCCGATGACACTGGGATCACGCCGGCGGCCCGATAAGCCAGCCGGAAAAACCAGTTCTGGCCCAGCAGCTCCTCGTGCCCAACGTAGCGCAGCGGCCGGGGGCACGCGAGCTGCAACACGATCACGTCCGCATAGGAAAGATGGTTGGCGATGAGCAGCGCGCCGCCCGTCGGAAGCTCTTCCACGCCACGCACGCGCACCCGGTAGAGGATCCACCCCATGAGGTGGATGAGCGGCTCCAGCAGCCAAGGCAGGTTCGAACGGCGGGAAAAATAGGAAGAGCGCATCAGGGCGGCAGTCATGCGAACGGACGCGGCGCAAAGTTCAACGTTTTCTGGGCATTGAGTTCAGGTCCCAACCCAGCTGCGTACGTCCCGCGCCAGCACCGCGAAGCCGGGAAAATCGTTTTCCAGCCGGCGCAGGTCGCGGCCATGCCGCTGGGCGGCCTCGACCGCGCATCGCATCTCGTGCGGCAGGTTCGGACGGTCGGTGCCGTAGGTACGCCACTTCAGCTCGGCCCGGGTGTAGGGCAAATGCCCGGCGATCTGCCCGTTGAGCCATGCAGCCTCCGACACCTGTGGGTCACGGCCACAGAGCAGCCAGGCCTCAATGGCCGGCACGGCCACGCCCGCGCCGCGCAGCACACCCTCACGGCCACGGGCAGGCGGAAGATTTTTGACCGTTTGGCGGAATATCGCCCGCAGCCGGCACAGGCGGCAGAGCGGGTGAAAGTAGCCCGGTGCATCGTGTCGCACCGTGTGGACGGGTGAGTCGTCGCTGTCCACGACGACCATGATTGCGTCCGCGAGGGTGTTGAAATGCAGGTGGCGGATGACGGCTGGCAGAACTTGGGCGACATTGGGCCAGCCACGCGCACGCAATGCCGGCTGCACCCGTTCGAACGGTCCTCCCAGCACGGCGGCGGCGAGCACGGCGATGGCGGCCTCGTCGGCCGGTGACTCGCTGAGGATGGCCAGTTTCATTTTTCTTCCGGCACTCCGCCGAGAATGCCGGCGAACCACATGTCGCCCAGCGAACCTTCGGTCAGCAGCTCGGCGAGGTCGGCACGGTCGCTCAGCCGGGAGAAAGTCGCGGCCCGGCCATGTTTCTCGGCGATGATGATCTCCTCTGGATGGTCGCGAAACAGATCGAGCAGGTAGGGCGACTGCGTCGTGGCGATGACCTGCACCGGAGCGCGTGTCAGCCCGGTCGCCTGCGGATGGCTGAGACGGTAAAGCGCATCGCGCACCTCCCGCAACAGACGCGGGTGGATGCCCCGGTCAATTTCCTCGATGCACACCACCGGCGGCGGCGCGGGGTCAAAGGCAAGCGCGAGCATCGCGAGCGTGTAAAGCGTGCCTTGGGAGAGGTTTTGCGCCGTGACGATCTCGCCGCCATCGGCGAGCCGCACCCGCAGTTCGACGGTACCATCGGTCCGCTCGGCGAAGCGGAGGTCGTCGTATTCCGGCAGCACCCGGGTCACCTCCGCCCGGAATTGCGCAAAGACCGCCGGCTGTGCGCGAGCGCGGGCTGCGAGCACGGCGGCGAGATTGCCACCGTTGCCCGCCAGCTCCGTGCCATTCGCCAGCATTGCGGGCGCGGCCATCGCATAATGGTCCAGCAGGTAGCTGCGGACGCGGAGCAACCGCGACCTCAGTCCGGTCCAGTCTTCCTCACGGAGAGCACCTGCGCGTGGAACGACCTGCAACAGGTCGCAGACATTTTCCGACACACAGCGGAGCGTGGCCTCCAGCCCGTCGTACGGGGCGGTGAAATTAAACTCAATCTCCGGCCCGTCCGCCCGGTGCCTGCCGTCAGCCGGAGGTATACCGAGCGGAAGCCGCGCCAGTGCGCACAGGCGCAAGACCGCCTCGATCAGGCTGGTCTTGCCCGAACCATTGGGGCCAATGAGCAGATTGAACGGCGCGAGCGCCACGCGCGCATCACGCAAAGCCTTAAAGTTTCGGAAAACAACGGAGGCGATCACCCGCCCAGTCTGCGCAACCGCCGTATCGCTGGCAAGCCGCGCGCGCAACCTGCCGGCGGTGGTCTCGCGGGCTTGCCCACCCCCAGGCCAAGACCCGGCGTTGCGATGACTCACGGCCGCTCCAGTTCGGACGGCGGAAATTGCATGTCGAGAAAGTCCTGCAAAATGAGCGTCGCCGCGCGCGAATCAATGATGCCGCTGGCGCGCACGGCGCGGCGCTGTTTCCTTGGGATCGTCTCCTCCGCCGCGTGCGACGTAAGCCGCTCATCCACCAGATGCACCGGCAGGCTAAGCGCGGCGCGGAGCTGTTCTGCCAGCACCTCGGCCTCCTTCGCCTTTGGACCGGCGGTGTCGTCCATGTTGAGCGGATGGCCCAGCACCAGATCAGTCACCTGCCGCTCGCGCGCCACTGCGAGCAAAGCGGTCCAGCGCGCGCCCGGATCGGCGGCGGTGAGCGCGGGCAGTGGCGTTGCCACACCCAATTCGTCGCCAAAGGCCAGTCCGATTCGGCGCGTACCGTGATCAATGCCGAGGCAGCGCATCATGGAAAAAAGGGCGGTGGCCGTTGCAGCCGGACGCCGCAGAGCCGGTAGTGGCCGTCCCATCCCGCCCAAGACGGATCACGACAATCTCCGCCATGGCGTTCATAGCCATTTCTTGCCGTCCGGCTCGGTCTCGACGCGCTTGAGCAACGACTTGATGTCCTGCGCGCGCGCCTTCGGCACGACCAAGGTGGCGTCGGGCGTGTGGACGACAATCAGGTCGTCAGCCCCGACCACGGTCACCAGATGCCCGCCTGCCGAGATGACGAGATTGCCTCGCCCCTGCTCGATCAGCACACACCCGCGGGTGACGTTGCCCGCCGCATCCGGCGTAAAATGCTTCGCCACCGCCGGCCACGCCCCCACGTCGTCCCAATCGAAGGTCGCTGGCAGCACCACGACATCGTCCGCCTTTTCCAACAAGGCGTAGTCCACAGAAATTTTCGCGAGCTTCGGATAAACTTTTTTCAACACCGGCCCCAACGCGCTGCCCGCCGCCAGCGCGGCGCGCACCGGTGCCAGGCCCGCGTGCAGTTCCGGCGCATGGCGGGCGAACGCCCGCCCGACCGCTGCGGCGCTCCAAATGAACATCCCGGCATTCCACAGGTAATCTCCCGCCGCGAGGTAGCGGCGTGCGACCGCCAGCGCCGGCTTTTCCACAAAGCGCCGCACCCGAAAAAAACTGCGCCGGGCAAAACGCTTCCAGGCCGCGCCGCGCTGCACATAGCCAAAGCCCGTCGCCGGCTCATGCGGCCGGATGCCGATGGTCACAAACACTTCGCCGCCGGACGCCGCCGCAAACGCGGCGCGCAAATCCGCCCGGTATGCCCGCGTGTCGTGAATGACGTGGTCGGCGGGCAGGACGGCAAACACGCCCTCCGGATCACGCGCCGCGACCAGCGCCGCCGCCAGCCCGACGGCCGGCGCGGTGTCGCGGCCCACCGGCTCGGCGACCACGTTGGCCGCCGGCAGCCGGAAAGGCCGGCACACCGCCGCGACCGCCTTCGCCTGCACGGCGCTGGTGATGACAAAAATATTCTTTATCGGCACCAGTGGCCGCACCCGCGCGAGCGTCTGCGCCAGCAGCGGCGCGTCACCCACGATCGGCAGCAGGTGCTTGGGCCGGCGCGCCCGGCTCTGTGGCCAGAAGCGTTCGCCCTTCCCGCCGGCGATGATGACGATGAATTTCTGCGGCATCCGGCTACAGTGCGGCAGTGATGGGTTCCGGCGCAATTTCATTTGCGCCGGGTGCCGTTTTTGCCGGGATCAGCGATCCCGGCTACAGGCTTGCGCGCTGCGGGCCGACTGCATTCCTTCCGCACCACATGGCCGCCGCTCTCAGTCCCGCCGAACTCGCCCGCTACAGCCGACACCTGCTGTTGCCGGAAATCGGCCTCGCTGGACAGCAACAGCTCCGCAACGCCCGCGTGCTGGTGCTCGGCGCGGGCGGCCTCGGCAGCCCGGCCGCGCTCTACCTCGCCGCCGCCGGCGTGGGCACGCTCGGAATCGCCGACTTCGACCGCGTCGAAGCGCACAACCTTCAGCGCCAGCTCCTTCACGACGACTCCGGCATCGGCCGGTCCAAAGTTTCCTCCGCCGCCGCCCGGCTTCGTGCCACCAATCCGCATATCACGGTGCTCGAGCACCCGGAGCGCATCACCGCCGCCAATGCTCTCGTGCTCTTCGCCGGCTATGATGTCATCGTGGACGGCACGGACAACTTCCCCACCCGCTACCTCGCGAGCGACACCGCCGTGCTGACGCGCCGGCCGCTCGTCTTTGGCAGCGTGTTCAAGTTCGAGGGGCAGGTGGCGGTCTTCGCCCCGCACCTCGGCGGACCGTGCCATCGCTGCCTGTTTCCCGCGCCGCCGCCGGCCGGAACTGTGCCCAACTGCGGTGAAGCCGGTGTGCTGGGCGCGCTTTGTGGTGTCATCGGCGCGATGCAGGCGCTCGAGGTGGTGAAGCTCATCGCCGGCTTCGGTACGCCGCTGATCGGGCGCCTGCTCGCTTACGATGCGCTCGCGCAAACCACCCGCACGCTCACCCTGCCACGCGATCCCGCCTGCGCCGCCTGCGGCCGCACTCCCGCCATCCGCGACCTGCGCGCGGAAAATTATGAGCCAGCCACCTGTGCCACGCCGCCCGACCCTGCACCCGCCTCTGCTTCCCTCGCCAACATGAACACCACCGACTGTCCGCTCGAAATTTCCGTGGAAGAGACCAAACGCCTGCTCGACACCCAGCCGGCCTCCACCGTGCTAATTGACGTACGCGAGGCTCATGAGCTGGCAATCTGCCGCATCACCGGCAGCGAGCACATCCCATTGCGAGAGATTCCTGCGCGCATCGCCTCATTCCCGCACGACAAACATCTGCTCATCCATTGCCATCACGGCGGTCGCAGCCTGCGTGCGACGGAGTTCCTCCGCGCGCATGGCTTCGCCACCGTGAGCAACGTCGCCGGCGGCATCGCCGCCTGGGCCGACTGCATCGAGCCGGAGATGGCGCGCTACTGAGCGCGGCCAATAATCCAATGTACCACGAAGCGGATGAACAATGGCAGCACGAACATAACAATCAGAACCCACAGGCAAATCACCAAGCCCCCAATTTTCGAGGGCCGATCCAGTCATGAGCCTTTTCCCTTCCCCAAAAGCCATCTTATTGCCGTTCGGTGTGCGAAAAAAACAAATATTAAATATACCGATGCCACGATCAGCCCCAAAAAAATACCGGCTGTTCCAGCTTTCTTGCCCTCAGCCCAGCCGGCTATAAATGGCCAGACGAATACGCTCACGAAATAAAGTGAAGTGAGGAGTTCAATCAGTGTCATAATTGTGGAGGTTTCCCCATCTGCAAATCTGGAGCTGCCCACCTCGCCCGTAAAACCAAAATTCACTGCGCGCAAAAGCGCCATCGCGGCACAGTCATTTTTTGAGTGCGACCGAGGGCGGTCGCGCTCCCAGTCCGACGCCCGCACGTTGCGACATTTCATAGCAGCCAAAAGCACAGCGCCACGATCACGGTTGGCGGCAGTGCGCCAAGGAGCAGGCCCAAGGGCGACACGCCTTCGGGAAAGAACCGCTGGAGGATTGCCTGGCCCGCCGGGTTGGGGGCGTTGGCGATCACGGTCAGGCCGCCGCCGGCCACCGCGCCGGCGACCACGGCGTATTTCAGCGAGTCGGTGAAGCCCGGCACTAGCGTGGCGAGGTAAATAATGGCCGCATTGTCGTTAAACGCCGTGAGCACCGTCGCACTGAGAAACAGCGGCCCCTCTCCCAGCCTGCCCAGCACCGGCTCGATCCACCAGCCTTGCAGCCCGCCGTGAACGACCAGCCCGGCCAGAAAAAATCCCACCAGCAGCGCGGGTCGCAAGTCGAGCCTGCCTTGGTGGTGTGCCGTGGCCTGCGCGAACGCGAAGTAGAGCAAAAACCCGCCCACAAAAAGCAGCGGATCATGCGCCACCAGTACCGTGAATCCGAGAAATGCGAGGTGCGTGCCGGTGATCCACGCCGGCACGGGGCGCGCCTCGTCAGCCTCGCCGGCCTCGCCCGCGCTACCCCCAGCC
>JBAXLL010000008.1:0-16683 GCA_037134835.1 Verrucomicrobiota bacterium | reverse complement strand
CGTCCTTGATCTTGTCGATGCGCTCCTCGCTGATCTGCGAGATGTGCACGAGGCCATCAATGCCATCCTTGAGGTCGAGGAAGGCGCCGAACGTCGTGATTTTGGTGACCGTCCCCTGCACGACGTCGCCGATCTTGAAGTGAGCGTCGATGTCGGACCACGGATCGGTGGCGAGCTGCTTCATGCCGAGGCTGATGCGCTGCTGGCTGGGATCCACGTCGAGCACGAGCGCGTCCACCTCGTCGCCCTTCTTGAGGACTTCGGATGGGTGGTTGACCTTGCGGGTCCAGCTCATGTCGGAAACGTGCACCATGCCGTCAATGCCTTCCTCTAGCTCGATGAACGCGCCGTAGGTGGTCATGTTGCGAACCTTGCCGCGGACACGTGCACCCACCGGATAGTTGTGGCGGACCATGTCCCAGGGGTTGGGTTCAAGCTGGCGCAGGCCGAGGGAGATCTTCTGATCGTCCTTCTGGATACCCAGCACCACCGCGTCCACTTCCTGGCCGACCTTGAGCAGCTCGGAAGGCTTGGTGATGCGCTTGGTCCAGGACATCTCGGTGATGTGGACGAGACCCTCGACGCCGGGCTCGAGCTCGACGAAGGCACCATAAGGCACGAGGTTGACGACCTTGCCATGGATTTTGGCGCCGACCGGGAATTTGCGCTCGATCTCATCCCACGGATTTTTCGTGGTCTGTTTGAGGCCGAGGGAAACGCGCTCTTTCTCGCGGTTGACCTCGATGACCATGACCTGGATTTCCTCGCCCTGCTTGACCATCTCGGTCGGGTGCGAAATGCGGCCCCACGACATGTCGGTGATGTGCAGCAGGCCGTCCATGCCGTCGAGGTCGATGAACGCACCGAAATCGGTGATATTTTTGACGATGCCCTTGCGGACCTGACCGGGCTGGATGCTGTCGAGCAGGTTGCGACGCTTGGAGGTGCGCTGCTCCTCGATCAGGTCGCGGCGCGAGAGGACGACATTCTTGCGGGCAAGGTCGATCTTGATGACCTTGAAATCGTAGGTCTGGCCCACGTATTGGTCGAGATTCTTGGGCGGCTGGATGTCGATGTGCGACGCCGGCAGGAACGAGTCCACGCCGATGGAGACAATGAGGCCGCCCTTGACCTTGGCCTTGACGCGGCCGGCCGCGACGGAGCCCTCGGGAAATTTGGTGAGGATGTTATCCCAGTTTTTCTTCTGCTCCGCGCGGTCGTAGGAAATGATCGGCGCGCCGAACTTGTCCTCAATCTTCTCAACGAAGACATCAATGGTGGAGCCGATCTGAAGATCGCCGATGTCCACAAACTCGGACGCCGGGACGATGCCCTCGGATTTGCCTCCGATGTCAACAACGACCTCGTTTTGGCGGATTTCGGTGATAACGCCCGGGACGATGGCGTCCTGCTTCAGCTTGTCGAAGGAGGACTGGGCGAGCAATTCTTCCATTATGGAACTCATGGTGGTAACTGACGGGATGGTCGCCGCCTTGCTCCGAGGCGCCGGCATCCCGTGAAGATCCCGCCGTGGCGGGACCGTGGGTTGAGGGTTGGACTGACGTGGAGGGCTGGAGGGAGCATCGCGACAAACTCCAGCCTGACCAAAAGAACCGCCGCGAACGGTCAGCGTCGCAGACGAGACGGGCGGGCCGCAAGCGCAAATTTCGGGGCGCAAAAACTCTGGGCGCGGCCAACGGAGGGTCGAACTCACTTCACCGGCGCGAAGGCGAGACGGAAGCCGGGGTCATTTAGGCGGCCGTCAAAGCGATCCATGCGATACGAAGAGCGGCAAATCAGAGCATCCATAGCCCAACTACCACCGCGATAGATGTAGGGCGGGGTCGGCCCAAAGCGCGATCAGGTTGACCGCGCTACATTGAGGTCCACCAGCCCTGCGGATTTTAGCCCGGCCCGTCGAAGGCCGTCACATCGCCCCCAGCCGCGTGTAGTCGAGCACCGTGTGGCTGATGTCGCCGGCGTCGAGCGCGGCGCGGTCGGTGAACAGGCCGGGAGGTGAGACGTCGGTGCCGCTCTTAAACACAAACCGGTGCGTGCCGTCGTCCGCCGCCGGGCTAAACAGGCCGGGCGTGATGATGCGCGCGGGCACGGTGCGTTTCACGGCGGCGTCGGCGCGGCAGGGGAAGGGAAAGTTCAGGCTGTGCACCACAAAGCTCTGCGGCGCAGTCGCGGCAACCAGCCCCGGCGCCAGACGAGCGGCATGGACGGCCGCCTCGCGCAACGACGCCAGCACCGGTGCCGCGGGCTCGCTGGCGGGCGACTTGATCGCCGCGTAGGCCTCGGCCGTGAGGTCCTGCGAGAGCGCGACGGCGGGCAGCCCGTGCAGCGCCCCTTCCCACGCCCCGCCGATCGTGCCGCTCGCGGGGATGAAGCCCAGCGAGGCGTTGCGCCCGATGTTGATGCCGCTCACCACCGCCTCGGGCCGGAATGCGCGCGGCAGCAGGTGGGCCAGCGCGATGTTGACGCAATCGCTCGGCGTGCCGTCCACCCGCCAGGTCGGGCCGCCCAGCCCGGGGTCGGCGACGGCGGACGCCACCGGCCGATGGCGTGACTTGGCCGCGCCGATCCAGCTTTGTTCGCACGCGGGCGCGACGATGGCCAGCTCGTGACCGGCGGCGGCGAGCGCGCGGGCGAGCGCGTGCAGAAAGACCGAGTCGAGACCGTCGTCGTTGGTAAGCAGCAGGCGCATGAATTTTTTAACGGGAAGACCTGAACCGTCGGGTGAGCCGCTGCCACTGGTGGCTGAGCGTGAGCCGGGCGGCGAGCCGGTAAAACCGCTCGGCACGCGGGCCCCAGCGGCCATCGGTCACGCGGCGGCGGGCGAGGGCCGGAGGCTGGTCAAAAATGTGGCCGAAAAAATCCAGCAGCGGCTCCAGCTTCAGCTCCGGCAACTCGACGCCACCGGGAAACAGCGGCTCGGCCAGCATGGCGAGATACACTGCCGGGTCACGGTCGAGCTCCCGCACGCGCGCGACCACGGCGTCGGGGCCGGCAAAATCGTGGCAGTTGACAAACCCCCGCGCGTTGAACTCGCGCGCGACCTCCGGGTTGCCCCAGTAGATCGGCACCGTGCCGGCGGCCTTGGCCTCGACGAGTTTCTCCGTCGTGTAGCCAGGCGCGCTGGTGTTTTCAAAGGCGAGGTTGAACTTGTGCCGGCGCAGGAATGCCAGCTTGTCGGTCACCGGACCGCCCACGTTGTTGCGGAAGCGGCCCCCCGAGGCCACACGGCGGTAGGCGGACAGGCGCTCAAACATTTCCACGCGCCCGCCGTGCGCGCGGCTGGCGCGGTGGTTCGACACGACAAAGCTGCAAAATTCCCGCTCCGCATCGGCGGGTGCCGGGGCCGGCGGGCGCAGCGCCGCTGCGTAGGCCGGCTCGTAGATCCGGTAGAGCGGAAACCGGTAGTAGCGGTCACCGAAAGTCAGGCGGTCGAAGCCGAGCGCGTAGTCCCAGAGATTGAAGTCTGGGCGGAGATTTTCCCCCGCGAAAAAAATCCGCACGCCGTCGTGCCGGAGAAAATCAAAACCGTAGCCGAAACACAGCGTATAGTCCGCACGCGGTGCGACGGTCACCTCGTAACGGCGGCGCAGCAGGCGCGTGAAAAAATTGTCCTCGGGGTCGAAGCGCTGCCAGGGGTCGGCAAAGGCGATGGTGAGGGACCGGCGCATCGCGGTTCATCCGTGCAGGTCAATCGCCGCAAACGCCGCACGCACCTCGGCGGAAACCCCGCGCGCCGGACGGAAGGCGAGCACGTCGGCATCGCCCACCGCGGCCCAGCCATCGCGTTTCGCCGTGGCGACGTTGGCGGCCTCGACGATTTCGAAGCCGTCGCGGCGCAGGCGTGCGCAGCAGGCGTCGTGCAGCGCGGGGGTGTGCGTGGCGAGCACGAGGGCGAGCTGCGGCTCGCGTCGCAGCAGCACCACCGCGCCGTCGAGCACGTCGAGTTCGGCGCCCTCCACGTCAATTTTCAGCAGCGTAGGTGCGGGGGCGGTACCGGTGGCGATCAGCCCGTCCACGTGGCGCACCTGGACCGTATGGCCTTCGCCGCCGAGGTGACAGGCGAGGGTCGAGGCGCGTTTCTCCAGCGCGGGCAGCGTGGTCTGGCTCGGATCGCGCGCCCAGCCGAACGACATTTCTCCATCCTTTGCACCCATCGCGAACGGGAAGACCTTGGCATTGGTCACGCTGTTCCACTTCAGGTGCAGCTCAAGCAGGCCGCGGCTGTCGGGATTTGGCTCAAAGGCGAACACCCGGCCCGTCGGACCCACCACGCGCGACTCGACCAACACGGTGAAGCCCCGGTGCGCGCCGATGTCCCAAACCGTCTCGCCCGGCCGCAGCAAACGCTCGAGGCATGACGCCTTGCCTTTCACAAAGTCGCCGCGCAAGTAACGCGAGCCTGTGCTTACGCTCCACCAACGCCCGGCATTGGGCCCATGGCGGATGGGCAGGCGGACATGGCGGAGAATTTTTTTGAGGGCGGACACGATTTTGAGAAAAACGGAAATGGCGAGTGAACGCCCACCCTAGGGCCGGCTCAAGGCGCTTTTCGGGGACTACTGGCGCTGTATTAAGCGGCCGCCCGCTCCGATCCCTCAAACCGCAAACCGCCGCAACCGTGCGAGCACACGGTCACGGCCGAGCACGCGCATCATGCCCGTGATGGGCGGACCGACGTTCGTGCCGCTCAGCGCCAGCCGCGCAACCGACTGATAGTCGCCGAAGCCCAAGCCGCGCGCTGCGGCCATCACTTTGACCGTCTCCTCCAGACCGAGGTCGCTCGAGAAATCCGCCGTTTCCAGCGCCCCTGCCAGCTCGCGCAACCGCGCCGACGGGTCGCCCTTGGCCATGACCTTTTCGCGTGCTTTTGCGTCGATCGGAAAATCGTCGGTAAAAAAATAGACGGTATAGGCCGCGAGCTCGTCCACCGATTTGATCTTCGGCCAAGCCAGCAAGATCACTTCGCGAAAGTAATCCGCGTTGGACAAAGCTGCGCCGCCCGTCGGATGGGTTCCGAAATATTTCTGCGCCAACTCCAATGCCCGCACGGCCGGTTGCTCCAGCAGGTAGGCCATGTTCATGTGCGCGAGTTTCTTCTCGTCGAAACGCGCGTTGCTCTGGTTCACCCCCGGCAGGTCAAAGAGGCGGATGATCTCCGCGATGGGCATCTTCTCACGATCGTCGCCGGGGTTCCAGCCTAGCAGGCACAAAAAATTGAGCAGCGCCTCCGGCAGGAAACCGCGCCGCTGATACTCCTCGACGAGCGCACCCTGGTCGCGTTTCGACATCTTGCCGGGACCGTTTTGCTTTAGGATGAGCGGAATATGGGCGAACGCCGGCGGGGTCACGCCGAAGCCTTCGTAAAGCGCGACGTGCTTGCTCGTATTGGACAGGTGGTCCTCGCCGCGGATGACGTGCGTGATCTTCATCGCGATGTCGTCCACCACGTTCACGAAATGGAAAACCGGACTGCCGTCCGAGCGCACGATCACAAAGTCCTCGTCCTCGGCACGCTCGACGCGCCCACGGATGAGGTCGTTGATCACGACCGGGGCGGTCTTCACCTTGGTGACGGTCTTCTTCTTGTGCTCGTCAAACATCTCGTGCCGCTCGCCGAGCAGTTTGAACCACACCGCGCCGTCCTTCTCATAGGCACGGCCGGCGGAAAGGAGCCTGCCCACGTAATCCTTGTAAATGGCGCCGCGCTCGCTCTGCCGGTAGGGGCCGAAGTCGCCACCGCCGCATGTGCCGGCCTTGGGTCCCTCATCCCAGTTCAGCCCCAGCCACGTCAGCGAGTCGTAGATGACGCGGAGGAATTCCTCGCTGTTGCGCGCCGCGTCGGTGTCCTCGATGCGGAGGACGAACACGCCACCGGTGTGGCGGGCATAGAGCCAGTTGAACAGCGCCGTGCGGGCGCTGCCGATGTGGAAAAAACCGGTGGGACTGGGAGCGAAGCGGACGCGGACTTGAGACATGGCCGGTAACTTTGGTGTGCAGCGCGCGGCCACGGCGAGCCAGAAAACATGAAACGCGCTTGTCTCCTGTTTTCCGCCACGCAAACCTCACGCACATGGCCAGCTCGTCGTCCGCCGTCTGCCCCGGCCCCAACTTCCGTCAATTGCTCCAGCCTACCGTCATCGTTGGCGCACTGGGCTACTTCGTGGACATTTATGACCTGATCCTGTTCAGCCTCGTGCGCGTGCCGAGCCTCAAGGAACTCGGCTTCACCGGCGAGCAACTTACGAGCAACGGCCTGCATCTGATGAACCTCCAGATGATCGGGATGCTGGTGGGCGGAATTTTGTTCGGCGTGCTCGGCGACCGACTCGGACGGGTGACGGTGTTGTTCAGCTCCATTCTACTCTACTCGGTGGCCAACATCGCCAGCGGCTTCGTCCACTCGCTCGGCGCCTACGAGGTGTGGCGGCTCGTCGCGGGCATCGGCCTCGCGGGCGAGCTCGGCGGGAGCATCACACTCGTGTCGGAAGTTTTGCCGAAGGAGAGCCGGGCCTACGGCACGACCATCGTGGCGACGGTCGGCGTGTTTGGCGCTGTCGTCGGCGGGCTGGTAGCCGACTTGGTCAACTGGCGGACGGCGTTTTTCATCGGCGGTGGGCTGGGGCTGGCGTTGCTGGCGCTGCGGCTGGGCGTGGCGGAGTCGGGCATGTTCCGCCAAATGCGCAGCGACGCGGCGGTAACACGGGGAAATTTTTTCGCGTTGTTCACCAACTGGGCGCGTTTTCTAAAATACCTGCGTTGCATCCTGATCGGCCTGCCAAGCTGGTTTGTGATCGGCGTGCTCGTGTCGCTTGCGCCGGAGTTTTCGCGCGCGGTCGGGGTGAAAGGGGAGATCACCACGGCGGCGCGCGCGGTGGCGGTCGCCTACCTCGGCCTAACGTTTGGCGATCTCGCGAGCGGCTGGCTGAGCCAGCGGCTGGGCTCGCGCAAAAAAATCGTGCTGGCGTTTCTGCTCCTCACGCTGGCGGCGAGCGCCGCCTACCTGCTGGTGCGCGGCGAGAGCGTGGCTGCGTTTTATAGTCTCATCTTCCTGCTCGGCCTTGGCGTGGGCTATTGGGCGGTGTTTGTGACCGTGGGCGCGGAACAGTTTGGGACGAACATCCGCGCGACGGTGGCGACGACCGTGCCGAATTTCGTGCGCGGCGCGCTGGTGCCGATCACGATGGCGTTCACCTGGGGAAAAACGTGGCTCGCCGCGCGGATGAGCGCGGCGCCGGCCGACCCGATCCCGGCCAACGCCACGCTCGGCAGCGCGGCGCTGGTCGGCGCGGTGTGCATCGGCATCGCGCTCTGGGCACTGCACGGGCTGGAGGAGACGCACGGGAAAGACTTGGATTATTTTGAAGCGCCGTAGGCAGGCCGGTGTTGATCGTTGTGGGCCGGGTGCCCTCACCCGGCATGAGTGCATCGCGGGGTGAGGGTACCCCGCCCACCTCAAGCTTTCAATCTTCGCCCGCCTCACGCGCGCGGGTGCGCCTTGTTGTAGATTTCTTTCAGCCGGGCGGTGCTCACATGCGTGTAGATCTGTGTCGTGTTCAGGCTGGCATGGCCGAGCAGCTCCTGCACGAGACGCAAGTCGGCGCCGGCGTTGAGCAGATGCGTGGCGTAGCTGTGGCGCAGCTTGTGCGGGGTGAGGTCGGAAGGCAGGCCGGCGAGCGCGAGATAACGCTTCAGCAAGAGCTGCACCGCCCGCACCGGGAGCCGCTGGTGGCGTGCCGTCACCACCACCGGCGATCCGGGCGCCGTGGCGCGCGCAAACTCCGCGCGCCACCTGACCAGCACCGCCGTGGCCACGCGACCGAGCGGGCAGAGCCGCTCTTTGCGGCCCTTCCCGAACACACGCGCCACACCGCTATCGAGGTCGAGCTGCCCATAGTTCAGCCCCACCAGCTCGCTCACACGCAACCCGCCGCCATAGAGCAGCTCCATCACGAGCCGGTCGCGCCACGCGATGAACGCGTCGAGGCTCCCGTTTTCCAACAGCCGCAGCGGTCCGGCGAGCAGGTCGCGCATTTGCGTTTCGGTGAGAAACTGTGGCAGACGCTTCTCCAGCTTCGGCAGCGGGACCCCGGCGAACGGATTCCGTGCCACGCGCCCACGGGCCAGCCAGAACCGATAGAAGGCGCGCAGCGCCGAGACGTGGTTATGCAGCGTGCGCCGCCCGAACCGCCCCTGCGCTTCAATCACGAAGTCACGTGCGTCGCGCGGCTTCAGCGCGCCGGGATTTTTTCCCGGGGCCGACGTGCCGAGCCAGTGCCAAAAGTCCTCAAACGCCTGCCGGTAGTTGCGCAACGTGTAGCCCGAGTAGCGTCGCTCCTGCGCGAGAAACTCCAAAAACGGGGTCAGCCACTCGGCGACGACCTCCGGCGGCGGGCTGAGCTCCTTGGTCATTGCGTGGGGGCCTCACCTCGCTTGCAGGGGCGCAGTCTCGCTGCGCCCTTGCCCGCCTGTCGTCGCGGCGGCCGCCACCCGCACCTCAACCTCACCCATCACGCGCGTCGCATGCAGCCGCAGCGCACCTTCGGGATCGAGCCCCTTGGCCCGGGCCGCCGCCGCGAGTTCGAAGAGGCGCCGCCCCAGCTCCGCCTCATCCACCTCCGCGCCGAGCTGGCGCACCCGCGCCGCGTCCACGGTGCCGGCGACAGGCAGCTTTTTCTTCTCGATCTGCTTCCACACTGCCTCGGCGAACATCAGAGCCGGCAGGCGCGGCGGCAGTTCTTTGAATACGCCCGACGTCGCCGGGCCGTTTTTCTTTTCCTGCGCCTTGATTTCGTCCCACTTCACCAGCACCTGCGCGGAGGTTTGCAGCTTGTCCGCGCCAAACACATGCGGATGGCGGCGGATCAGTTTTTCATTCACCTCACACGCCACATCGTCCAAATTAAAATGCCCCGCCTCCGCCGCGAGCTGCGCGTGGAACACCACCTGGATGAGGACATCGCCCAGCTCCTCCCGCATGTGCGGCAGGTCGAGCCGGTCAATGGTGTCAATTAGCTCGCTCACCTCATCAATCAGGCAGCGCACGAGACTGGCGTGCGTCTGCTCCTGATCCCACGGGCAGCCGCCGGGGCCGCGCAGCCGCGCGATGGTCTGGCGAAGGTCGTCGAGGGCGCTCATGGGGAAAAATTGCCTGCGGTTCCCCGGGAACACACGGAAATTTTTCAGCTTTGTCTTCCCGGTCTTGTGCGTGTTCCGTGATGACAATGTCCGACAAGCTTACCGAAATCATGGCGTGGAAGCGGCGCGAGATCGCGCCGCTCGTCCGGACCGTGGCCGAAAGCGAGCTGGCGGCGCTCCACGCGAGCCTGCCGCCCGTGCCCTCGTTTGCCGGCGCGCTGCGCCGGGCCGACGGCCACCTTGCCGTCATCGCCGAGATCAAGCGCCGCTCACCCTCCGCCGGCGACATCAAGGCCGGGATGAACGCCATCGAGCAGGCCCGCCGCTATCAGGCCGCCGGTGCCGACGCGCTTTCGGTGCTGACTGACGAAAAATTCTTCGGCGGCACGCTCGACGACCTGCGCAACGTAACGGCACACTTTCGGGCCACCCCGCCACTGCGGCCCTGCATCCGCAAAGACTTTTTTGTCCACCCGGTGCAGGTGCTCCAGGCCCGGGAGGCGGGCGCGAGCGCCATCCTCATCATCGTGCGCGCGCTCACCGACGAGGAGATCAAAATCCTCCATGCCGCCGCGCATGCCGCCGGGCTCGATGCCCTGTTTGAAATTCATCACGAGGCGGAACTAGCCCGTGCGGTCGCGCACGGTGCAACGATCATCGGCGTCAACAACCGCGACCTCGCCATCTTCAAGACCGACCTGGGCCTGAGCGAGCGGCTCATCCCGCAGTTTCCGCCCGAGGTGATCGCGGTGAGCGAGAGCGGCATCTTCACCGCCGCCGACACCGCCCGCGTCCGCGCCGCCGGGGCGCACGCCGTGCTCGTGGGTGAGGCCCTCATGAAGGTCGCCGACCCCCGCGTTCTGCTGCAGCAACTGCAAGCCGGCTCTGTCTGACCATGAACCTGGGTTTCTTCGCCTCCCACGGCGGAAGCAATTTCCAAGCCCTCGCCGAGGCCTGCCAGGACGGCAGGATTCCGGCGCACGCCGCCGTGCTGATCAGCAACAATTCCCATGCACCCGTGTTGGACCGTGCGCGGACACTCGGGATTCCCTGCCATCATCTGTGTGTCGGCGCACAAATCCCCGACTTGACCAGCCTGGATCGCGCCTGCCTGGAAGCGCTCCAACGCCATGCCGTCGATTTCGTGGTACTCTGCGGCTACATGAAGAAAATTGGGCCACAAGTTCTTCGGGCCTATCGGGGCCGGATGATCAACACCCATCCCGCATTGCTGCCAAAATTTGGCGGCCAAGGCATGTATGGCCGCAACGTTCACGCCGCCGTACTGGACGCGCACGAACAGGAAACCGGGGTCACGGTCCACCTCGTCACGGAAGAATATGATGCCGGCTCCATCCTGACCCAAACGAGGGTGGCCGTAAACCCGGACGACACACCGGAGTCACTCGCGGCCCGGGTTTTGGAGCGGGAGCATATTTTTTTGGTCGAGACCGTCGGACAGATTGCCCGCGGACAGCTGCGCCTGCCCTGAACTGATTCACATGCCTCTCTCTCCGACCGCCACGCGCGACCTGCTCGCCAAGCTCGGCCATACGCCAAAGCGCTTTCTCGGGCAGAATTTTCTCGTGGATGGCAACATCGTCCGCAAGTCGCTTGCGCTCGCTCAAGTAACGCCCGGCGACACCGTGATCGAAATCGGCCCCGGACTCGGCACGCTGACCACCGCATTGCTCGAAGCCGGGGCGGACGTGTGGGCCATTGAGAAAGACAGGACGCTGCATGCGTATCTCGCTGAAACGCTCGCACCACACTTCCCGGCAACGTTTCATCTCACCAAAGGTGACGCGGTGGAGCTGCCGCTGGCGGGTTGGAACAAGCTGGAGCCAGAACGCTCCCTTCCTGCCGCAACCAATCTCCCTTCCTTCAAAATCGTCGCCAACCTCCCTTACGCCATCTCGACCCCCTGGCTCGACGCCGTGCTCTCCGGTCCGCTGCCAGCGCGCCTCGTGCTGATGCTCCAGCTTGAGGCCGCGCAGCGCTACGCCGCCACGCCCGGCACCAAACAGTTCAGCGCCATCTCCATCGCGCTCCAGTCGGCCTACGAGATCGCGCCCGGCCACACGGTTGCCGCCGCGTGCTTCTTTCCCCGGCCCGACGTGGACTCGCACCTCCTACACCTCGTGCGCCGGCCCGCGCCATTTGTCTTCGCTCCGTGCACGAAGGCGCTCATGCGTGCGTGCTTCCAACAGCGCCGCAAGCAGCTTGGGGCGCTCCTGCGCGGCCGCCTGCCCGACGACGGCCGCGCATGGTTCGGCCAGCTCGCCACCGCCGGCCTCGGTCCACGCAGCCGCCCCGAGGAAGTCCCCGCCGTTCTCTGGCAACGGCTGTGTGACGCCTGATTTTATGACCTCGAACAGAAAGAAACGGAGATAACGAAGTGGCCATTCGACGTTTGCTCCGTTTTCTCCGTTATCTTCCGTTCCATTCCGTCCAAGATTACCCAAATCCGCCTTCCTTTTGCGGCCTTTTGTGCATTCCGTAGTCAACGCCTTTCCCGCCCCATGCCGAACACCTACGAAGAAGTTCTCGACGGCGAGGCCTGCCTGCGCCTTGCGCCCGCCGAGCCGCACGAGCTGCTCTGCAACCGCCTGCACGCCTGGGTGCGCGCGGCCCTGCCACCCAATTCCTCGCTCAGCCTGCCGCCACGCCGCACACCCGTGGAGTTGCCCGGCGGGGATCGCGTCTGTCCCGACCTCACGCTCACGCACACGGCCGACGGCCGCCTGTATCTGGCCGTCGAGGTACTCCAGCCCGGCGACCATCACCGCGACACCGTGGTGAAAAAGGACCTTTACCTCGCGCACAGCCTGCCCCGCCTCTGGCTTGTGGACTCGCGCTACCACAACGTCGAGGTCTATGGCACCGGCCAGTTCGGATTCCGCCTTGAAAGCATCCTCGCCCACGCCGACGCGCTCACCGACCCCGCACTCCCCGGCTTCACCCGCACCATGGCCGACCTCTTCGCCAGGCCGTGTCCGTGATTTCAACCTGATGAACGGATTTTATCAGACAGCCTTCAATCAAGATTTTGCCTTAGCTGCTGCCGGTGTTTTCATAGGCTCGATCAAGATGGGATAAGGCGGGTCGTATTTATTGGCACGCAGCTTTAAGGTGTCCCCTTTTTTGACGGTCTTGCAAAAAATCAACTGCGCGCGATTGTCACCCTTGATCAACTCGCTGCCGAGTTCTTCCTTGGACAGCTGATGCCATCCCTTGGACTTGAATTTGGCCGCGTCCCAAACATCCTTTTGCCAGTCTCCCTCTTTGTTTCCTTGGTAATCATAGTTGCAGGCGATCAGCAGATAGCCGTCTTCGGTGACCGTAATGTCCGCAATCCCGTTGGTCTCGCGTTTCGGCATGAAAATCGTGACAGAATATTTGGCGAACTCAGACGGAATTTTGGCCCAGCCCTTTGGGTTGTCACTCGCCACCAACGCCGTGGGTGCCATGTTAATCACCTTGATGCCGGCGGGTTTGCTTTTCAGCACGGAGTCTCTCAGCACGGAGTCGGCGGCGAGACAGTTGCAAGCCAGAAGGGCAAAGAAGAAAATCAAACGAGTTTTCATAAACTTGACGAGGGTGGAGGGTGGCAGCACAGAAATCCTCACCTGGCGAAAATTGCAACAGATAAATCCGGCAGGAGGCCATGCCAGTAACCAAACCCAAGGTCTCTGATCCGATCAGAAATACGCGCCGATGAGCGTTCCAAAAAATTTGCGGCCCGGAGTCCCATCAGGGTTCATCCGGGGTGAGATAATTTCGGTTCGTTCTCAGCCGACCTGAACCAACAGCGTCTCGTGGCCGAATGTAACCCGGTCGCCGGACTGAAGTTTTTTCCGCTTCCGGGTTTCCATCACACCGTTGAGCTGGACGAGGCCGGCGCTGATCGCCTGCTTGGCCGCGCCACCGGTCTCGGCGAGCCCACCGAACTTGAGGAACTGGCACAGTTCAATCGGCACCGCACGCACAACGACCGGGCGCACGCCGGCAGGATGGATTTTACTCATGACCGTTGGCTACCACGCGTACGGCGCACGGCAAGCCCGGCATTGCGCCGCCGAAGCCACCTGTGCGAGCGTAACCCTGCCATGTTGCCTTTCGCCCGACCCTTCCTGCCCTCGTGCCCATGAGCCGCGAGACCTGTTATCGCTGCTTCTGGCCCAAGCAGCTGTGCTGGTGCGCGTCCATCCGGCCGATGGCGACGCACACGAAGTTCGTCCTGCTGATGCACCCGAAAGAATGGAAGCAGGAAAAGGCCGGCACCGGACGACTCACGCATTTGTGCCTCGCCGACAGCGAGCTGCACATGGGCGTCGCATTCGACGAGCATGAGGCGGTGCAGTCGGTGCTCAACGACCCGCGCCATTTTCCCGTCCTCCTCTATCCCGGGGCCACCGCGCGCAATCTCACGCAGGGTGGCCTGCGGGCAGACGATCTGGGCGGTCGCCGCCTTGTCGTAGTGCTGCTTGATGCCACGTGGAGCTGTGCCCGCAAGATGCTCCGCCTCAGCCCGAGCCTGCAACGGCTCACCCGCGTCATGTTTACGCCGTCGGCCCCGAGCCGATTCGTGATCAAACAGCAGCCGCAAGCCGGCTGTCTCTCCACCTTGGAGTCCGTGCACGAGATGCTCGGAGCGCTGGAACGCTCAGGCCTCGACCGCTATGCCCTGCCTGCACAACTGCCCGCTCTGTTTCAGCGGATGCAGGAGATTCAAATCCGCTGTGCCTGTGATCCTGGCCGCCCCGGCTACCGCCGCCAGCCCTACAGCCCGCCCGCCACACGCATCCCGCTCCAAGGCCGCAGCCGCTCGCGCCGCAGCCGGATCTTTCTCAAGCTTGGCCAGACTGTAGAAAGCATTCCCCCCGCCGATCAGAAGAAGGACCCCAGATAACGCTCCTATGGGGTTCGAGAGAGCTCAGAGGTCTAACCCGAGCTCACGGAGTAATTTCCCCTGTCTCTTCCGCGAGCTGCGCTCGTGTGCCCGGCGAAAAACTCCGCTCGATTCTGCCAGCCTTGCCAATTCGTGCACAATGCGGATGATGCCGGACCTCCTCCCCCATTCATGCCCGCGCGCCGTGACTACATCCTCAGCATCATTGAGCAGGTCGGCCGGATGCTCGCGCAGGTGATTTTCCAACGCAAAGCCGGACAGCACCAGCAGGCCTTGCAGGCCATCGTGCAGGGGTGCGAACGGCTGTTCGGGATGGAGGCCGACCAGCTGTTTCAGTTCACGCCTGAGCAACACTTCGCCATGCTCGCAGATGGCGAACAGCCGGAGGTGGCCCGCGACAAAGTACTCCTCTATGCCACCTTGTGCGCCGAAGCGGGCCAGATCTACGCCGCGCAAGGCAACCCGACTCTCGCGCGCGGCTCGTTCGTCAACGCCCTCCGCCTCACCCTCCGCGCGCGCTCAGAGTTTTCTTCCGACGGCCTGCCCGTTTACGCGCCCGATGTGGCCGGGCTGCTCGAAGCGCTCAAAGACGCGCCGCTCGACGCCGACACGGCGGAGCTGATGCAGGCGGCGGCACGGACAAGCTTCCGTTAGGATTGGCCAGGCCGTTCGTCCCACAGGCTAACCGCCGAACAGCTCGCCTTGGTTGGACGGCACCGCTTTCACCCCGAGAAAGGGGCCGTAGCGCTCCAGCCAGTCGTCAAGCTTTTCGAGATAATAGTCGGGCGCATAAGGCGCAACGGTGGCGTCGAAGAGTGCGACGGGACGGGCACGCTGCCAATCGGCGGTTTTGCCCTTGGCCTTCGCCGTGATGTAGTAGGCCACGCGATCGCCCATCCGCGGACGCGGTATCAGTTGCAGCGCGGCCTCGGCGGCGGCGCGCCGCGGCTTGCCCCCCTCGGCAATGAACCGTTCGTAGGCGGCAGGGTTCTGGCCGAGCGTCTCGGACTTCGCCACCTCCCCGACAGGCAGCGCACGGACGGCGAGTTGCGTCCGATAATGCTCCAGCAGGGTGAGCGGCGATTCGGCACTGGCTCCAAGCAAAAAGTGAATGAGCCGGTCGGTGAGTCGTTTCAAGAATGGCTCCGTGGCACGCGAGCGTAGCGCGCTGCCGCGCAAGGTGATCTTTTCCCCGTCGTAGAGCGCGTAGTTCTTGGCCTTGTAACACCACATCGCGGCATAGCGGCCGTCATATTCCAGCCCGATGCCCGGTGGCAGCACGGGGGCAACGCGCGCGAGCAGCGCCTCGGGGGCGGTGAAATCCTGCTCCGACGAAAGGTAAATGCCGTCGGTGTCGGCCTCAAGGATGGTGCAGCCGTTTTTTCCAAATTCCGTGATGAGCGCCTGCAACAACTCACGGCCACGGCGTGTGACCTCGGCGGCCAGCTCGCCATCGCCAAAGCGCGCACCGGAAAAACCGAGATAGCCGTAGAAGGAGTTGATGAGAATCTTGAAACTGGCCTGCCGCGCCTGGGCCTCGGCCCGTTCGTCGGCCCCGGTGGCGGTGCGGGCCAGCTGCTTGTATTTCAGACGGTAGTCACGCAACCGCGTGAGGAGCGGGATGAAGACGCCGAGCGCGTCGTGGCGCGGGTTGCGCCCGATGGCGAGCAGGAGGCTCGGGTAGAGCGACGCCACGTCGAAGTGCAGCACATGCCGGAACACGCCCTCCTGAAAGCTGCGGGTAAAGCCGCCCTCGAACGGCGCAACCTCGGGCGGCGCAGGGCATGCCTGCCGGGCATGGTAGTATTCCTCCAGAAAGAGCAGGTCGATTTTCGCCGTCGTGCCGCGCAGCGTGGCCTCCTGGAGCAGGATGGGGAAAGTGCGCGTCTGCTCAAAAAATGTCGGCAGCAGCAGGTCGGCCAGACCCTTGGTTTCGCGCAAATCGTCCGCAAGGTAGGCGAGGAACCGCGCCCGGTCGGAAAAAAACATCCCATGAATTTCTCCTCCGGCGAGATACGTGCGGCCCGCACCGTCCTCGGGCGTGAGGCCGAAATGCACAGCCACGTCCTTGAGGCCGTAGGAGCTAAGCTCGCGCGTGCTGATGTCGTGCAACTGGACGAGCAGGTAAGTGTCCACGACGGCACGGCCGGGCAGGTCGCAACGGGGAAAATCAATCAGCCGCTCGGCGACTTTAAGGCGGCTGTTGCGAAAGGTCGCCTTTTGTCCGAAACGGCCCCACGCACACGGCACCTTGAGGCGCTTCGCGCGCTGGCGCAGGTAATCGAGGTCGAACTTGAACAGGTTGTGGCCTTCGATCACGTCGGGGTCCTCCTCGCTCAGCGCCGTGTTAAATTCTTCCAGCAATTTTTTCTCGGCGACGTCGGTCATCTCACCGAGCGTGAGCAGCCGCTGGCGCGCGCCGCACTGGAGCCCGATGGCGAGGACGCGGTCGTCGGGCCGCGTGGCGTCGCTGAAGCTGCCATCGGCCGAGGCGGTCTCAATGTCGAGCTGGCAGCGGCGGAGCTGCGTAAAGGGGAGGTCGCCGAAAAGCCGCGCGCGGTTTTGGAGGAGAAACTGACTCTCCACCGGGCGGAGCGCATCGACGGCGATGGATG
>JBAXLL010000007.1:0-16698 GCA_037134835.1 Verrucomicrobiota bacterium | reverse complement strand
CACCTGCTCGACTTTCTTACTCCGCCGCGCTCACACTGGCTTTATCAAATGCTCGGCCAGGGTCTCCTCCACTCCCAGCACCTGCTCCCCGATCAGCTCGCCCGCGTCCACACGGAAGTCGCCCGCTACAAAGACCGCCGTGTGGCCTTCGCCGACGCCTGCCTCGTCATCTTGGCCGACCAACATCCACGCCTCCCGCTCGTGACCACAGATGCTGCCGACTTCACCATCTACTTCCGTGGTCGCTCCTCCCGCCCGCTCCTCACTCCTCCCAAATGAGCCGTTCGCCCTTCAGTACCGACCGGCTGCACGCCCGCAGCCCGATGGGCCTGCGCGAGCTCTGCAGCTACTAATACCTCGGTACGTGGACCGGGCTGGTGCGGGAATAAAACGCGAGGCCTCAACGCTCCGTGAAGCGCGTATCCTGCTCCGATTTCTGGGCTTTCTCCGACCCATCCAGACGGTAAAATTCAGAATCCAAGAAACCACGAGCCAGGAGAGTGATATTTTTGACCCAAACATCCCGTAGCCCGGCTCGGGAGAGCCGGGGATGGACTCATCCGTCTCGGTATTTAGCGAACCTCAATAAACGCCCGCGGATTGACACGGGCGCAGCGGACTGGAGATTGGCCCGCATGCCCAGCCTTAGCCAACTGCTTGCGGCGCATCCCGTCGTGCTGCTGCTCGACTCCGCCTCGGCCCGCGCACAGACCGCACTGTGGCCGGGCGGCGGTGCAGTGCCGCTCTGGTGCGCCCGCGACGAGGAGGCCGGCACCGGCCTGTTCGCCGGCGTAGAGGAATTGCTCAACGCCGGCGGGCGGCGCATCGCCGACGTCAACGCGTTCGTTTTCTGCGAAGGCCCGGGATCTGTACTCGGCGTGCGCACCGCCGCCGCCGCGCTGCGGGTGTGGCGCGTGTTGAATCCCGCGCCGGTATTTACGTATCAAAGCCTGGCGCTCGTTGCCACCGCCCTGGGTGAGTCGGGTGCCAGTGTGATCGCCGACGCCCGACGCGACGCGTGGCACCTCGCCCGCGTAGGCGCGCCCCTGCGCCGCGTCCTGACAGGAGAACTCGCCGGCGACCTCGTCATGCCCGAACATTTCCGGCACTGGACCCCGCTGCCCGCCGGCGTACGCCACACGCCCTACGATTTGGCCGTGCTATGGCCGCACGCGGCTGAGGCAGAACTGTTGCACGCCACGGACGCGCCCGACGCCTTCCTGCACGAGGAGCCGGCTTACGCGACATGGACGCCGCAGGTGCACCAAGCGAAAGGGCGCAGCAAGACTGCGCCTCCACTATCGTCCCCGGCCCCATGAGCGCCAACCACCGAGCCTCCGCCCGCTGCTGGGCCGACGTGGATCTCGCCGCGCTGGAGCGCAACGTGCGGCTCATCCGCGCATCCCTGCCCGCCCGCATGAGCTATATAGCCGTCGTCAAGGCCGACGCCTATGGCCATGGTCTGCCACAGATCGCCGGACGACTGATGCACGCAGGTGTGGATATCTTTGGCGTCGCCAACCTCACCGAGGCGGCCGCACTGCGCGAAACCGGCGCGGACTGGCCCGTGCTGCTGCTCAGCCCGCTGCTGCCCGGCGAGGATCGCCGCGCGACCGAGCTGGGCTGCGCCGCCACCGTTTCATCCACCGAGGAAGTGGCACGGCTCGACGCCGCCGGAGCCGCCGCCGGGCGGACGGTCACCGTGCACCTGAAAATTGACACCGGGATGGGCCGGCTCGGCGTGTGGCATGAGGACGCACCTGCGCTGTGGGAAAAGATCTGCCGCGCGCGTCATCTGCGGGTCGCCGGGGTGCTGACGCATTTCGCCAGCCCCGACGACGACGCCATATTTACGGCCGAGCAGCGACGCCGCTTTCTCGATACGCTCGCGCACTGTCCCGCCCTCGACCCGACCGCGCTGCTCATCCATGCCGACAACAGTGCCGGCCTCGAAACCATCGCCGACGGCGGGCCGTTCAACGCCGTACGGGTGGGCCTCCTGCAATTCGGCGTGCTGCCCCGCCCCGGCTCGCTGCTCACGGCGGTGCACACGGAGCCGGTGTTGAGCTTCCGCGCGCGGATCGGCCTCGTGAAAGATCTGCCCGCCGGTGCCACCGTAAGTTACGGACGCACCCATACACTCCAACGCAATTCGACGGTGGCCGTGCTCACCGCGGGCTACGGAGATGGTGTGCCCCGCGCCGCGAGCAACCGGGCCCAAGTGCTCGTGCGCGGCCGACGCTGCCCGGTGCTCGGACGCGTGACGATGGACCAGACCGTCGTGGACGTCACCGATGCGCCCGGCGCGGCCGTGAACGACGAGGCTGTGCTCATCGGCCGGCAAGATGGCGTGGAGATCTCGCTGGCGGAGTTCAGCGCGTGGGCCGGCACCATCCCGTGGGAGACACTCTGCGCGATCACCAAGCGCGTGCCGCGCTTTTACCATGGCGGGTTGGGGCTGTAGAACCGGCTCAACCGCCCGCACTTTTACAGCACCTGAAGTTTTTTGCGATAGAACGCCACAACCTCCTCGGGATCGTCGGTGAAGAGAACGTAGTCGGCGATCCAGGCCGGGGCGCGCTTGGTCCGGATCATCTCGGCCAGCTGGCGGCGCAGGTCAGTCCAGAATTTCGCGTTGAAAAAAACATAAGGCACGCGCGGGCGGATACCCAGCTTGAGGTTGCACAGCTCAATGCCGACTTCCTCCAGCGTGCCGACACCACCGACATTGAAGATGCAAAAGTCCGCCGCCTCGAACCATTTTTGCCGGAAGTGGCGGGAAGACTCCTGAAACGTGTTGAAAAAATCCACGCCCAACTCGGGCGGCTGCGCCTCCAACTCGAGAAAACAGGCGCCGGTCAGCGCGCCCGTCACCCGCGCCTGTTCGGTGGCGAGCCGCATGACCCCACCGCCACCACCGGTCAGCACACCGAGGTTGCTGCCGATGAAGCTCGTGAGCTTCTCGACGAGCGACGATATGCGGTCGGTGTCGGTCTGGTCGAGGCCCACAGCCGACCCGTAAAACGCGAGCACCGTGGCCTCGTGAAATCTGCGCGCCAGCTCCTCGCGGACGAAAAAGCCATGGTCTTTCTTGTAGGTATGGACGTAAAGATCCCGTGAGCTCGTCTCATACCAATAGACCTGTACGCCGATGGCGTGAAAGGTGTCGAGCCGCGCATGGGCGTTGCTCGACAGAAAAAACCCGTGCGTGCGCGAGGGATGGCGGAAAATGATGCGCCTGAGCTTCACGTTGCCCAGCCGGGTCACGAGCTCGATGTGCTCCAGCAGGTCGGGGAAAAAGTCGAGGATGAGCGTGTCGGCATCGGCCGGCGCAGCGTCGAGCGCCTGGATCATGGTGCGGTGGCCGACCGGACAGGCGTCGCCGGCGAGAAATTTTTTCAGGTTCTCGTTGGCGCGGACGAGGACGCAGCGGTTCTCCATGGTGGCGCTCTGGCCTCGGACGGTGATCTTTGTCCGTGGTTTCGCTGCGACCGCAGGGGCGGCCGGGTTGACGTCGAGGCAGCGGTAGAGGCTGACAGCGGTGTCGAGCAGGCGGCGGCGTCTCCGCGCGAGGGTCTTGAACTCCGGATCGGTCAGCTCGGGCGCACGAAAGATCTCCACCGACACGACTGGATTGACCACGGGCTGATCGCCGGTGTTGTAAATTTCCAGCATGATGTTGGTGCCAAAGGTCTTCACCGGGTCGAGCAGCACGGCGCCGGTGTGGATGCCAAAGTTGCCCTCGCCCGGGTTGAGCACGACAAAATGCTCCTTCAGGTACATCGAGCAGCTCGTGAGCACCCCGGCACGCGGCGGGATGGTGAGCGGCGCAGCATCGTGCCGCACCTGCAGCTTGTCGAGAAAGGCCCGTCCGCCGTCGCCGCCGACTACACGCTCAAAGTTGAGCCGCGACATCTTCGGGCTGAGCGTATAGCTGACCTGATGCGGCGTGAGAAACACGCGGCCCTGCCGGTCAATGCTGATGGTGTTGGGCAGCTTGAGGGCATTGGCCTGAACGGCGGCCCAGATCTCGGCGCTGTTGAGCTTCGCGGCGGCCGGCGCATAAAAGAGCCGGCCCGCAGGCACGCCGGGGCGCAGGAGCTTTTTCCAAAATGCAGCATTGGGGAAACTGCTGTCGAAGAGAAATGCGTCGACGTCGATGACCATGCGCCCGCCGTCAAGCCGGGGCGGACCCTGCAGCAGCATCTCCAGCCCGATACGGGCGAGCGAGCTGCGTTCGGTGAACCGCAAGGCGTCGAGCTGCGCTGTCATGAACTCCAGCTCCTCCGGGTGACGCGGCCAAAAGGCCAGCGTGAGGACAACCGTGCGCGCGTCACGGTTTTTTACGGCAAGAACCTGGCCGTCCTGGCTCGTCCAAAATTGTTCGGGGTGCATGGGGGAGGAGGGAAACTCGCACGACACAAGCCCGCCGGCCTCACGGACACAAGGCATGAGTAAGGGGTTGCATTCTGTCCCGCGTCCAGCAACGTCACACCCCTTTTCGGCGGGGCGGAAACGCTGCGTCGCAATTCACCACCCTCCCTCCTACTCGCATGAAATCCTCCCTCCTGATTCCCGCGTCCGCGCTGCTGCTAGGCGCCCTCACTGCGCTGCCGGCCGCCGACAGCGCTCCCGCCGTGCCAATCCCGGCCGCCGCGCCGGCGCGGAAGTACACTGATGCCGAGCTCCTCGAGATGCTCGGCTGGCTCGCGGGCAACAGCACGCAGCTCAGCCAGTTCAACTTCACCGAAGCCGAACTGGCCGCCGTGACCAAGGGCTTCGCCTCCGCCTCCTCGGGCAAGGAGGCCCCGTTCAAGCAGGATGACATCCAGGAGCAATTCTCGAAATATATGGAAGACAAAGTCACCGTCGCCCGCAAGGCCATGGCCGACAAGCAGGCTGAACAGTCAAAGAAGAACACGGCGGACGGCGAAAAATTTTTGGCGGACAAAAAGACCCAGAAAGGCGTCGTCACGCTCCCCAGCGGCTTACTTTACGAAATCACCCAGCCCGGCACCGGTGCCTTTCCGAAGGCCACCAACACCGTGCGCGTGATCTACACCGGAATGTTGGTTGATGGCACTGTGTTCGACGCCACCAGCAAACACGCGGACGACGCCGCCTCGCAGGCTGCCGGCAAGTTCGTAGCCAGCAAATGGGACGAATTCCCTCTGGACCAGGTGATCCCCGCCTGGACTGAAGGCATCCAAAAGATCAACAAGGGCGGAAAGCTCAAACTCTACGTGCCGGCCAATCTGGCTTACGGTGACAAAGGCAGCCCACCCGTCATCCAGCCCGGCTCGACCCTCGTGTTCGAGGTCGAACTGATTGACATCAAGTAAGCCCCGGTCGATCACCGAATTTTCTCCGCCCCGGCCGCCGACGCGCCGGGGCGTTTTATTTTGCGGGCAAGGGCATGGGGCGCAACAGCGGTCAGCGAAATCCGGCTTTGCCTTCTGCCAGCAAATTCTCCGGGATACAGACCGACCTCTCATGGCGCTTCCTTTTTTTTCGAAAACCACGCCTTCCATCCGCGAGCGCTGCCGCGCCGACTCCGCCACGAAGCTCCGCCTGCGCTATGCACCGTACTATCTCGCGATGGATGCGCAGAGCGGCACAAAAATCCGCCGCGATGGCCGTGACCTCGTGATGCTCGCGAGCAACGACTACCTCGGCCTGACGTTTCACCCCAAGGTCATCGAGGCCGCGCGTGCCGCCATGCTGGAATGGGGTACCAGCCCCACCGGGGCCCGCTGCTCCAATGGTTCGCGCGCCTACCACCTCGCGCTCGAGAAAAAGCTCGCCGCCTTTCTCGGCCGCGAGGCGTGCCACGTCCACTCCGCGGGCTACCTTTCGTGCCTATCTGCCGTCGCCGCCTTCGCCCAGAAGGGTGACGTGATTTTTGCGGACAAAAACATCCACTCCTGCCTGTGGGACGGCATCCGCCTCTCGAACGCCGAGGTTGAGCGCTTCTCGCACAACAGCCCCGATGACTTCCGCGCCGTCGCCGCGCATGTCAGTCCCGACGCGGCCAAGATGCTTGTGCTCGAAGGTGTCTATTCGATGGAAGGACACATCGCACGCCTGCCCGAAATCATGGCCGTCGCGCGCGAGCAAAAATGCTTTACGGTGCTGGATGACGCCCACGGCTTCGGGGTGCTCGGCCGCGATGGGCGCGGCACGGTCAGTCATTTCGGCCTCAATGCCGACGTGGATATCGTCTGCGGCAGCCTGTCAAAATCGCTGGCCAGCACCGGTGGGTTTGTCGCCGGCTCACATGAACTCATCGAGTTTCTTCGCACCCACAGCAAGCAGACCATTTTCAGCGCCGCGCTCAGTCCTGGGCCGGCTGCTGCCGCCAGCGCCGCCCTTGATGTGCTGCAGTCTGAACCGCAACATCTCGCCCGCCTCTGGTCCAACACGAAGAAATACACCGCCATCCTCCACGCGCTCGGTCTCGACACCTGGGGCAGCGAAACACCCGCCGTGCCGATCGTTCTCGGTTCAAAGGAACGTGCCTATTATTTCTGGCAGGCGCTGCTGGAAAAAGGCGTGTTCACCGTGATGTCCATCGCCCCGGCCGTGCCCGTCGGCAAAGACCTCGTCCGCACCGCGATCTCCGCCCTGCATAGCGATGACGACCTCGCCCGCATCGCCGAAGCGATGGCGTATGCGGCGAAAAAAGTGTGATCGCGGGAGGTGCCGGCCGATACCCGCCCTTTCCTGAACAGGCGTCGTCAAGCGACACCCTGCGGCGAAAAACCAGGTCCGCCTACCTGAACGTGCCATGCGCCGTTTCCATTCGCCAACAGCTGAACTCGTTGCTCACGTCGCCAACTCGGGATGCGCCTGCGCATATTCCGCCGCATAATGGGTGAACGCCTGTTTCAGACGCGCCGCCACGGTACCGTCACCGACCCGGAAGATCCTGTCGTCAATCGCACGCACCGGTTGTACATCCCGCGTCGTCGAGGTGAGAAAACACTCCTCCATCTCACCGAGATCGGTCGGACGCAGCGTTGCTTCGCACGCCGGCACGCCCGCTATCGCAGCGATTTTTTCCAACAGCAGCTGCCGCGTAATGCCGCCGAGAATCCCCGCGCTCAGCGGTGGCGTGACCATCGCACCGCCACGCACAAATGCGATGTTGCACACCGCCGCCTCGGTAAGTTCACCGGCAAGATTGGTAATGACCACCTCATCCGCGCCACGCGCCTTCGCCTCGCGCAGGCACAGGATGTTGTTCAGATAATTTCCTGTCTTCCAGGCCGGGTCGAGCGTGGCGGCCGCATTGCGCCGCAGCGTGGTCGCCAGCGCAAGCGACAGCCCTGCCCGCCAGACTTCGGCGGACGGCAGCGCAAGCTTTTGCACCAATATCACGAAGTCCGCGCGGTCAGCCAAAGCGGGGTCCAGCCCGATGGGCCCACCGCCACGGGTAATTTGCAGGCGTAGGTAGATCTCACCGGTGTCGCCCGTGACTGCGCGCCATGCCGCCGTTGCGCGCCTGATTTCACCGAGCATCGGTCCTGCGGCCAGCGGCAGCGTGATGTGCAACGCACGCGCCGATCGCTCTAGCCGGGCCCAATGCTCCTCCCACGCGAAAATTACGCCATGGTACGTGCGCCAGACCTCGTAGATCGCGTCACCATAGAGGAAACCGCGATTGAGCGGTGCCACCGACGGCTCATGCGCGGAGTGCAGTCGCCCATTGGTGTTGGCTTGGATAAAAGGTGTGCCGGTCATGCGCGCGACGCCAGCACAACGCCCGCGCGTCGCAAGCGTGAAACATGGCCGACAGATCCACCTCGCTACCCGCTAAAACAAAAACGCCTCCGGCCGGGGGCCGGAGGCGTGGACGATAAATTTGTCGTCGCAGGTTTAGCTGCGGGACTTCACCAGCCCAAAGGCCTTCTTAATATTCTGCACGGTCTGGACTGAGACTCCAAATTCCTTGGCGATCGCGGCACCGGACTTGCCGGCCTCGACGGCCGCCTTTACCTGCGCCTTGATCTCAGGCGTAACCTTAGCGCGCTTGCGCCTTTTCGGGCGGCCAACCTTGCCCTTGGTTCCTTTTTTGCGTCCGCGTTTGCCGCCAGCGGATTGTTTGAGGGCTTTAATGAAAGCTTTCAAGCTATCATAGCCATAAGCCTCGGGCAATGCAGCCAGCTCGGCCGCGCGCTCGGCGATTACTTTGACCTCCAGCTTGGCCGCCTTTTCCTTGAGGATTGCGAGTTCTTTAATTTTTTCGGTTACCATGGGGCCGCACTTATGACATTACAGAACGGCCAATGCCAAGTATAATTCATCTACAGTTCAGACCGCGTTTGGCTATGCCACCCACTGGCTTAATCAAAGCAGAATGCCCTAGCCTAAATCCTTCATGTTATTTCAGCGGTTAATTTGTAAATGATTAGTAAAAAACACCTCCCTCCAACTTGTCTGGGTTTCTTTGATTGCGTTCCCCCCTCTTTCCTTCAACATCTTCCGCAATGCCTACGCCCCCCATTCTTGATCCTGAAGCGGTCGCCAATCTCAGGGCATTGAGTCCCGATGACAGCGATGCCTTTGTTAAAGAAATTCTCGGTATCTTCCTAGAAGACACCCAGCTTCGGCTGACTGATCTGCGCGCCAGCAGGGATCTGTGTGACGTCCCCACTTTTGTCCGCGCAGCCCATAGCGTAAAAGGCAGTTCCAGCAATGTCGGTGCCGGCGAGTTGCGCGCTGCGGCCGAAAAGCTCGAGCAGCATGCTAAGCAGCACGGCCTCACCGACACCGACAGTCTAGTCGCCGAGATTGAGGCAGCCTTCACCCGCGTGGAGCCGGAGCTGCGCAAATTGCTGGATTGAGGTTGAGGTCGCCCATAACAACTGGGCCCAGTATCGAGTCCTGCCCTTGGTCGGATGACCTTGGGGTGCAGTATAAATTCAGGCCAGTTGGCTTAGATATCTTACCTCTTCATCGCTCCAGAAAATAGCCGCGCTGCTTTTCCGAAACCGCCAGTCCGGCGCGCTCCATCACCTTGAGGAGGTCTTCCCAAATGAGACGTTTCTTGCGTGGCGTCGGCTCGCGCAGGATGTAGCTCGGATGATATGTCACCATCACCGGATGCCCGGCAAACTCGTGCCACTGGCCGCGCGCCTCGCCCAGCGCCTTAAAACGCGCTGCTCCCAACAATCCGTCGGTCGCCGTCTTGCCGAGTGCCACGAGCAGCGTCGGCTGCACGATCTCGATCTGCGCACGCAAAAACGGCAGGCAAAACGCCATTTCTTCCGCAGTCGGTGGCCGGTTGCCCACCTGCTGTGCGCCCGCTGCCGTGGGCGTCTGCGGCCGCCAATTCATGATGTTGCCAATATAAACCTGCTCGCGCTTCAGCCCCATACCCTGGATCATCTTCGTCAGCAACTGGCCCGCCGGCCCGACGAACGGCTCGCCCTGCATTTCCTCGTCTGCACCCGGCGCTTCACCAACGAACATAATCTGTGCGTCGAGGCTGCCCACCCCGAACACGACCTTTTTGCCAGGCCGCACGCTGGCGCAGCACACCGGATGGCCCAGCACCAACTCACGCAACGCGGCCCAGCGCATGGCCTTGTCGCCCACTGGCATTACGACGACCGGCGGCGGCGGGAGCTTCGCCACGACGGCGGGCGCAGCGGTGGCCACTGAAGCGGCGACGCCCCCGTCGCCGGGATTGCAGACTGCGGATTGCGGACTGCGGATTGACTGAGCCGGAGCAGTGAGACCCGACTGCCCGATTCGGACTCCTGACTCCTGACTCCTGACTCCTGACTCCTGAACGTTCCGCCGCGCGACCGCGTTACACAATGCCGCCATGCTCGCATCAGACACGGCGACCGTTTTCACCCCCGTCGCCTTGAGCCGTCTTAACTCATCACTGAGAGCATGGAGCACTGTTCGCATGGTCAGGGGAAATATCAGGCTAGACGAGACGCGAGCAGCTTCTCGACATGCTTCGCCAGCAGGTCGAATTCCAAGTTAACCAGTTTCCCCGCACACCGGGCACCGAGGTTCGTCGCCGCGAGCGTGTGCGGAATGAGCCACACCGCGAAGGCGTCGCCCTGCACCTCCGCCACCGTGAGCGAAACTCCGTCCACCGCCACGCTGCCCTTCACGACGAGCAGCCGCCCGCCGCCTGCCGGCGCGCCCACACGCAGATAAAAATCCTTCCCACGGGGCTCGAACACCTCGACCACGCCGGTCCCGTCAACGTGCCCGGTCACAAAATGCCCGCCCAGCCTCGCCCCCGCCGCCAGTGCGCGCTCAAGATTGACCGCCACTCCCGGCGCGAGTGCCGCGAGATTCGTCAGCCGCCGCGTCTCCTCCAGCACGTCAAAAAACAGTTTTTCTCCTACTTGCTGCACGACCGTGAGGCAACAGCCGTTGACCGCCACGCTGTCGCCCACGGCGACGTCGGAAGCCACGATGTTGGCGGCGACTTCCAGCCGCCAGCCCGCCGTGCCGCGCGCAAACGCGAGGACGCGTCCTGTTTCCTCGACAATACCAGTGAACATGCCCTGCATTCTGCCCCGCCCCGTCCCGCACGCAAGCCCGGCGTCCCGCTTCTCCCGAAGCGCGCTATCAATCTTAAATATCTGTGTTTGCGGTCACGAGCCACTGGCAAGACCGTATGGCTGCTGCTACGGATCCAGCATTCAGGACGCTTTTGTGAGTTAGTTCGCCAAGATGCAGGCGAGAATAACCCCATTCTTTCCCAACTGCACGACATACCCCCGTAGAACCTCCCCTCAGATCGTCTGCGCCATGAAACCGCCGTCCACCGTGAGCTCGTGGCCGGTGATGAAGCTGCCGGCATCGCTCGCGAGCAGGAGCGTCGCGCCGACCAGCTCACGTGCCTCACCGAAGCGTTTCATGGGTGTGTGCGTCATGATGCTCGCGACACGGTCAGGCGTGAGCACCTTGCGGTTCTGCTCGGCCGGGAAAAAGCCGGGGACGATCACATTCACCCGCACGCTCTTCGGCGCCCACTCGCGGGCGAGATTCTTGGAGAAACTGTGCACCGCAGCTTTGCTCGCCGAGTAGGTGAACACCCGTGAGAGCGGCACCAGTCCCGTGAGCGAGCCGAGGTTGATGATTGAGCCGCCCGACCCACGCTCGACGAGGTATTTGCCGAAAATCTGGCACCCGAGAAACACCCCCTTCACGTTGATCCGCAGGATGCGTTCGAATTCCTCCTCACTGATCTCGAAGAACGGAGTCGGCGAGTTCACGCCCGCGCCATTGACCACAATGTCCACACGCCCCGAGCGCGCGAGCACGGTGGCGAGGAGCTGTTCGAGGTCGGCCTTGCTGCTCGCCTCGGCCGGCAGGAAATAGGCCTTGCCGCCGGCGGCGTGGATTTGGGCGAGGCGGGCCTCACCCTTGGCTGCGTTCCGGCCGACGAGCACCACCTCGGCGCCCGCACCGGCGAGACCTTCAGCCATCGCACCGCACAGTTCGCCGGTGCCGCCGGTCACGACGGCGACCTTGCCGGTAAGGGAAAAAAGAGAGGACAGGTAGTCAGAGGAGTTCATCGGGGAATACCTCACCAAGCCGGCCCGCCACGCGGCCCGCAACGCCGAAATCGCACCTACACGCCCTTGCTTGAGTTTGCCGCACGATCTCACACAGTGCGCGCCATGCTGTCCGACCGGTCTTACATGCGCCCCGAGTACGGGCGTGAAAAGCTCCAAGCTTTGCCGTGGCTGCTCGCCATCTTCGCAGTGGCGTTCGTGATCGAGATCATGTTCTCTTCTCCGGAGTTTCGCGGTGCCAATGCCCTCCTGCGCAACTTTATCCTTGAACCCGATGCTCTCCTGCATTGGCGGCTCTGGACACTGCTGACCTACAGCCTGGTCAACGATGTGCTTAGAAATATCTTTTTTGCGGTTTTTGCATTGGCGGGACTCTACGTGCTGGGTCGCGAACTGGAGCCACTGCTCGGGCCGCGCCGGTTGCTCACGGTGTTTTTGGGTGCGCTGCTACTTGGCGCGCTGGCTTGGACGGCGGTCAACTGGCGCCACGGTGGGATGCTGTTCGGCTTTACCCCCGGTCTCTACGGCCTGCTGTTTTTTTACGCCTGCGTCTATCCTGACGAACCTTTCCGTTTCCTGCTCTTTTTCTTTCTGCCGATCACCATCCGGCCACGCAAGCTGGTGCTCGCCTTGTTGGTGTTGGATGTGTTTGCACTGGTCCTGTTTGAACTGGCAGGTGGCAGCCTGCCGTTGGCCTATGCGCCATCGGCGCACCTAGGGGGCATGGCGGCCGGCTGGCTCTGCCACCGGTTATGGCGTGGCAACGAGCAGGTAATGGGCTGGCGGCAGCCTATCACCGAGCTGCTCCGCGTGCCGCGTGTGGCATTCGCGCTGCCCCGCTGGCTGCGCAGGGGCAAGGCCACAGCCACACCGATGTATTCTTCCTCGGCACCGGCCGCGGCACGTCCGGCTGCACCGGTCACCGACACGCTTCGCACCGAGGTGGACCGCATCCTCGACAAAATTAATGCGCATGGCTTCGGCGCGCTTACCCCGGAGGAGAAACGCACGCTCGACGAGGCCAAAAATCTTATCAACCGCCGATAGGAGCCAGGCCGAATCTGTCCATTTCCTAGTTTGCAATCTGACCACTCCCTGCAACCTTTACCCGACACTACAGTCCCACTTTTCCCCGATGCAACCCCTGACCCGCCGTTTCCTCTCCCTCGCTCTCGTCGCCGCGTTCACCCTCGCACCAGCCCTGCGACCTGCCGCTGCGTCGGAAGCGGCGCTCACGGAACGCAAGCTCGAGGCCCCCGCCAACTTCGCGCTCGAGGTGCAGAACGTCGTCCAGCTGCTGGAGGAGGCCCATTATAACCGCGAGGCCGTCAAGTCCACGAACTACGCCGGGGTGCTCCCGGACTTCATGGGCAGCCTCGATGGGCAACGGATGTTTTTTCTCGAGTCCGACAAGCAAAATTTCCTCAAAGCGAACGCGACTGAACTGCTTTATCTGAACATCAAGAGGCTCGGCAACATTGACCCGGCCTACGAAATCTTCTCGATCTATGAGACCCGCGTCCGCGACCGCGCCGCGTGGATCGCGGAAGAGCTGAAGAAGGACATCGACCTGACCGGCCAGGATACCTACTCGGCCGACCGCGCCAAGGCCGACTGGCCCGCCAACCCCGCCGCCGCCGATGACCTCTGGCGCCGCCGCCTTAAGTTCGACCTTATTCAGGAAATGCTCGCGCCCTCCTCCAAAGCAGTTGACCTCAAGTATACCAAGCCGAGCGACGGCGGGGCGACAATGAAACCCGCCCCCGCCGTGACCAAAACCCTGGCCGAGGCCAAAGCCGCCGTCGCCAAACGCTACGAGCGTCTGCCCAAAAATGTCGCCGAGCTCGACGCGTCCGACCTCGCGGAAGTTTTTCTAACCAGTATCGCACAGCTCTACGACCCGCATTCCACTTATTTTTCGCCGACCAGCTACGACGACTTTAGCATCCAGATGCGGCTCCAGCTTGTCGGCATCGGAGCGCTCCTCAGCCTCGAGGATGATTATTGTGTGGTGAAAGAGCTCGTCCCCGGTGGTCCGGCCGATCTCGGCAAACAGCTCAAGCCGAATGACAAGATCACGGCCATCGCTCAGGATAACGCCGAAGCGGTGGATGTGATCGGCATGAAACTCCGCAAAATCGTCCAGATGATCCGCGGCAACAAAGGCACCAAGGTACATCTCTTCGTCGAGAGTGGCGAGGGAAGCGCCGCTGTCCGGCGGGAAGTGGTGATCGACCGCGATGTCGTCAACCTCGATTCCTCCCGCGCCCATGCGGCGATCTTCACCGTTCCGGGCTCGGGCGGCCAGCCGGCCCACCCCGTCGGAGTTATTACCCTACCCTCGTTTTACGGTTCCGATCCCACGCCCGAAGATCCCAACCCCGCGATCACCTCGAAAGATGTCGCTGAGCTGATTAAGCGGCTCAAGGCCCAGAACATTCAAGGCATCGTGCTCGACCTGCGGCACAACGGTGGCGGACTCCTCGGCGAGGCCGTCAACCTCACCGGACTCTTCATCAAGTCCGGCCCCGTCGTACAGGTGCGCGACCACGAAGGCAAGATCAGCTCGGGTCAGACGAAGAGCGAGGAGGTGGCCTGGAACGGACCGCTTGCGGTCCTGGTCGACCGCTTCAGCGCCTCGGCTTCTGAGATCGTCGCCGGTGCGCTCCAAAACTACGGCCGCGCCGTCATCATTGGCGACAGTTCCACCCATGGCAAAGGCACCGTACAGACCATTGTCGAGCTGAGCCGCCTGCGCCGCCCCTCGCTCGAGCTGCTGCTTGGCGGCGTCAAGACCGGCGCGGCCAAGCTCACCATCCAAAAGTTCTATCTGCCTAACGGTGCCTCCACCCAGCTTCGCGGCGTCATCCCCGACCTGATCCTACCCTCCGTGGACGACTTTCTTCCCATTGGTGAGTCCAGCCTGCCTCACGCCCTCGGCTGGGACGAAATTCCCTCCGCCAAGTTCGACGGCCCGGCGCTCACCCCCGCCACCCTCACACTACTCCGTACCGCCAGCGATGCACGCCGCCGGCAACTCCCCGAGTTCTCCTATCTGCAGAGCGGCATTAACTGGCTCAAGACCAAGTTCGACGAAAAGGATGCTTCCCTCAACCTCGCCCGGCGCGAGCAGGAAAAGACCGCTGAAGCCGATCACAAGAAAGTCACCGACGCTGAGCTGAAAAAACTCGAGCAAACCGAGGCCTATGCTTTCACAGAGATTATGCTCGCGCCGCCCCCGCCGCCGCGGATCAAAGCTGATAAACCCTCTGACAGCGGCTTGAATGAACTGGACGAGACCAACCCGGACGAGCGCTACGCTAAGATGGACATCAATCTCCGCGAGTCACTGCGGGTCGTGAGTGATTCACTCAACCTCGCTCCCCAGTCCGCCCAATGGTTGCTTAACGGCCCCAGCACCGCGCAAACCATGACCAAACTTGCGCCGGCCTCCGCCACGCCGTAAAGTTGCAGGAGAAGACCGGGCAGGCGGACTGCCCCACTCGGCTGTTGTCGGCGACCCGCTCTACCGGCTCGAAACTCCCTCCGTTTTCATCCACCAACTGCCGTGTGGCGGCGCAACCCACGCGTCCACAGCGCGTGGTTGACCGCAAACAAGGTGAGCACCCAACAAGCCTCAATACCGAGGCCGCTCAGGGTGGCATCAAAGCCGATGCGCCCGGTAAAAATCGCCGCCGGAAAATACATCTGGTAGTAGAACGGCAGAAATTTTGCGATCGTGAGGACGCTTTGCGGCAGGAGGTCGAGCGGAAACATCTGCCCGCCCAGCACCGCTTCGACCGCCATTGAGAGGATAACGAAGCCCTGAATTTCCAAAAACCAAAACGTCAGCAGCCCGAAGCAGTAGGCGATGCTGAACTGGATGAGCGCCGAGAGCGCCATGGCCGGGAGCCCGAGCGCCAGCCGCCATTCCCAATCAATGGGAAACGTAAGATAGGAATGCAAAAACGGCAACGCTACCGCCAGTGGCACAAACACCAACGCGCCCGACACCAGCCGAGCCGCCGCAAAGATGCTGAGACGATAGCCGAAGTAGTTGATCGGCTTCAGCAGGAACTGGTTGATGAGACCGTTGCGAATGTCCTCGCTGATCTGATAGTCCTCGTTGAACGCGCTGATGAAAAACTGGAGCACGAGCAACGCGACGAAATAGGTGATCGTCGCCCCAAGACCAAAACCTCCGATGCCGTCACGGCCCGCGCCCTGGAACACGGCCCCCCATAGAATGAACACCGCTGTGAGGTGAAATAGCGAAAACAACCCGCGCACCGCAAAATTCCAACGGTAAATTAGGTTGCTCTGGAGCCCGACAAGGAAGGCGTGGCGATATTTTTTTAGAGAGGAGAACATGATCAATGCAACGGGCAGCAAGTGTCGAGCAGGGAGAAGGGGAAGCACCGCCTATGCTGGCATTCAGCGATGCTGGCTCCTCATTCTCCGTTACATTCCTGCACCCAACCCGAAGCGCGCGATGACCTCCTTGGCGAGGTTGCGGTAGGCGGTTGCGCCGGGCGACAGCGGATCGTAGGCAAAAATCGTTTTGCCGAAACTCGGAGCTTCGCTCAACCGCACGGTGCGCGGGATGACCGAATTAAAGATTTTTTCGGGCAGGTGTTTTCTCACCTCCTCGACGACCTGCCGTGAGAGGCTCGTGCGCACGTCGAACATCGTCATTACCACACCGCCCAGCTCCAGCGCGGGATTGACCCCTGCGCCCTTGAGCCGCTCCACGTTGCGCAAGATCTGGCCGAGCCCTTCGAGCGCCATGTATTCGCACTGGAGCGCAATGAGCAGAAAGTCGGCGGCAGCGAGACTGTTCATCGAAAGCATACCGAGCGAGGGCGGACAATCGATAATGACCACCCGGTAGCCGCCCGACGCCCGCAACGGCTCAAGCACACCTCGCAAACGCGCGAGGTAGTTCTCACCCTGCGCCAGTTCGATCTCCACCGCCGCGAGATCCTCCTCGCTGGGGATGATGGCCAGATGCTCAACCGAGGTGGACGTAACCATGTCGAGCGCAACGCCCTCGCCTCGCAACGGACCATAGAGGCTGCGACCGTCCTGTTTCTCGACTCCAAGCGCGCTAGTCGCGTTGGCCTGCGGATCGCGGCCAATCAGCAAC
>JBAXLL010000006.1:0-17867 GCA_037134835.1 Verrucomicrobiota bacterium | reverse complement strand
CGCCCAGTATCTCGCCAACCTCGCCAGTGTGGGCGTGACCGTGTTTGTCTCCTCTGGTGACGGCGGCTCCAGCCCGGACTCGAACGGCTCAAGCGGCTATCCCGCCACTGCCGCCAACGTCGAATCGCCCGCCAGCTCCCCCACCGTGATCGCCGTCGGCGGCACCAGCGTCAGCCTCGACATTGCCAGCGGCACGGTGAACAGTGAGACCGTCTGGTCGGGCAGCGGTGGCGGCGTCAGCACGATTTTCAACCGACCCAGCTGGCAAACAGGCGCAGGCCTGCCAGTCGGCACCACCCGCGCGGTCCCCGATGTCGCCGCACCCGCCGACCCAATCACCGGCGCGCTCGTGATCCTGAGTGGCACCCAACAGCAATACGGCGGCACAAGCTGGGGCGCGCCGACCTGGGCCGGGTTTTGCGCCCTCATCAACCAAGCCCGCGCCAACAGCGGACAGGTGGCATCCGGTCTGCTCGGCCCAAAAATCTATCCGTTGCTGGGCACGGCGGGCTTTCGTGATGTCACCAGCGGCAACAACGGTGCCTACAGCGCCGGCACGGGCTATGATCTCGTCACGGGGCTCGGCGCGCCGAACGTCGGGGTGCTGTTGCAGCAGCTTGTAAACCTCCCCTCCATCTTAAACCAACCCGAGAGCCAGTCGCTCATTGTGGGGCAGGACACGAGCGCCACCTTTTCGGTGGTCGCCAGCACGGGCGCGATGTTGAATTACCAATGGCAGCGCGCGCCAGCCGGCAGCACGATTTTTTCAAACATCTCCGACAGCGCCACCTACGCCGGCACCGGCACCGCGACGCTGACGGTCAGCGGCGTGACCAGTGCCATGAGCGGCGATCAGTTTCAATGCGTCGTCAGCAACTCCTTCGGAACGCTGACCAGCTCGCCGGCCGCGCTCGTCTTGGATATACCCCTGCAAATAACTACTTTCGCCGGCTCGGCCGGCATCAGCGGCAGTACCGATGGCACCGGAGCCACCGCGCTTTTTAACACGCCCGGCGGCATCGCAGCGGACAACGCAGGCAACATCTACGTGGCCGACACGAACAACCATACGGTGCGCAAGGTCACGCCCGCAGGCAGTGTCACCACGCTCGCCGGTTTGGCAGGTGTCAGCGGCAGCACCAACGGGACCGGCAATGCCGCACGTTTCAATTTCACCTCAAACCTAGCGGTGGACAGCGCGAACAATGTCTATGTCGCCGACGCCGGCAATAACGAGATTCGCAAAATTACTCCCGCCGGCGTGGTGACCACACTCGCAGGCCGAGCCGGCTCGCGGGGGGCCGGCAGCGTCAACGGCACCGGCAGTGCCGCCCGCTTCAACGGGCCGCAAGGTGTCGGCGTAGACAGCGCGGGTAATGTCTATGTCGCCGACACGAGCAACAATCTGATCCGTAAGATCACTCCGGCCGGCGTCGTCACCACCTTCGCTGGTGCAACCAGCAGTGGCAGTGCCGATGGGGCCGGTACCGCCGCACGTTTCAATTTTCCCGTCGATGTCACGGTGGACGGGGCAAACAACGTCTATGTTGCCGACACCAACAACGCCACAATCCGCAAAATCACGCCGGACGGCATGGTCACCACGCTCGCCGGGCTGGCGGGCGCGACCGGCAACCTCGACGGGGTCGGAAGCACTGCGCGATTTACCTCGCCCTGTGGAGTGCGCACGGACGCGGCCGGCAATATTTTTGTGGCAGACAACGAGGGCAACACCATCCGCAAGATCACGCCCGCCGGAGTCGTCACCACCATCGCCGGGCTGGGTGGCTTCAGTGGCAGCGCGGACGGCATCGGTGCGGCCGTACGCTTCAACTCGCCGGCAAACGCCCTGCCCGATGGCTCAGGCCACATCTATGTGATCGATACCAACAACTACACCCTGCGAAAGGGAGCCTTCATCGCCCCGCCGCAAATCACCGGTCCGCCAAAGGACCAGACCGCGCAGGCTGGGCAGGGCGCGGAGTTCTCGGTCACCGCCAGCGGCGTGCCTACGCCGGCATATCGGTGGCAGCGCGCAGCGGCGGGCAGCACGGTCTTTGCGAATTTGGCGGACGATGCCAGCTACGCGGGCTCGGGCACCGCAACGCTGACGGTGAATGGCACAGCCATAGCGATGAACGGCGACCAGTTTCAATGCGTGGTCAGCAACTCGTATGGCAGCGCCCTCACCACGCCGGTGACGCTAGCCGTCAACGCGCCCCCACACTTCACCAGTGCCACCGCTGCGACCTTTGTCTTTGGGCAAACCGGGAGTTTCAACGTCACCGCCACGGGCCAGCCCACACCAACCTTCAGTGCCAGCGGCCTGCCCCCGTGGGCCAGCATCGATCCCACCAGCGGGACGCTTGGCGGCACGCCAGCCACCTCAGGTAATTTCTCTATTACACTTGCCGCCTCGAACGCCGCCGGCACGGACAGCCAGTCCTTCACGCTCACGGTGAACATGGCCTTCGCCACTTGGGCAGCTGCCATGCCGCTGACCGGCCCCGATGCCCAGCCCAGCGCCGACCCGCACCACACGGGTGTGCCCAACCTGCTCGCCTATGCGTTCGGGCTCAACGCACTTTCGCCGGATGTGGAGCTGCTCCCCCAAGTTTCCCTGTTCGCCGACAGCAACGGGCCGCACGCCCAAATCACATTCACCATCCCGGCCAATCTCACCGATGTCATCTACGCGGTGGAAGTCTCCGGCGATCTTGCAGTCTGGACGCCCGGCCACACCTATGGTCCAGGCTTCGTGAACGGAGCCGGCCTGCCCACACAGGAAGTTTCCCGCACCCCCAATCCCGACGGCAGTCAGGTCATCGTCGTGCGCGACATCTCCGGAGCACCGGGCGAGGCGCGTTTCATCCGCGTGCGCGTGACGCCCGTGCCGTGACCCTCCGTCAGCGGCACGCGAACACGAGCAGGCCCAGCGCGAACAGGAGGGCGAGGGCGGCGAGGGCAAGTTTTTCGCGCCGGGTCAGACCGAAGATCATGGTGCCACGGTGAGTCCGAGCGGCTGCAGCCGGGCGAAGAATTCAGCGAGCAGCGGCTCAGCGGCTATCTGCTCCCACGGGCGGTTGCTGGACACCCGGACGAAGAGCTGCTCGCCCGACGTGTGGAAGCCGTGCCGCCAGGAGAGCCTCAGCAAGTCGCGCGGCGAAAGCGGGTTGATCTGCTGGATCGGCCGGCCGGCGTTGAGGTGCCAGAACCAAGTGTGCTGCGGGAAGTTGTCCCGGTCCTTGAACAGCAGGTAGGTGGGCGCGGGCAGCACCCGACCCGCCACCATGAGCGCGGCCGTGCGCGATGCGGACGGCTGCTGCACCCAACCGCTGCCCGGCCAGCACGCTTCGGGGGTATGCGACTCTACGAGACTCACCGGCACCGCGCCGGCCGGCCACCAGGCAACATACAGGGTGATCTGAACCAGCCCATCGGGTGCCTCGCGTACATAGTCGCGCTGGATCAGATGGTCTGTCTCCAGTGTTGCAGAAAAACGGTGCAAGTCCGTCTGGCGGGTTGCCCAGCCCGCCGGCAGCGTCGGCAAGATCTGCGCGAGGTCGGGCGCGACGGCGGCCGACGTGTCAGCCCGCGGCCCATGCGTGTTGAACACAAAAACGCCCACCAGCGCCGCCGCAAGCGCCAGTCCGCCGGGCAGAAACCACCGGCGTGCGGCCCGGCCGGCCGGCGGGTTGGCCGGCGGCGGCGCGGCCGGCGCGCGGGTTTCCAACACCAGCGCCAGCCCCCCGAGGAGCACCGCCGTCACCCCAAGCACGGCGAAGCCCGTCCAGTCGTGCCACGCTCCGGTGATATCCGTGCCGCCGTTGGCGAGCAGGGTAAGTGTGAGCGAGCGCACGACGTTCATGCCCACCGCCAACGGGGCGGCCAGTGCCAGCAGCAAGGCGCGCGCTGCCGGCCGACGCACCAGCATGGCTGAGAAAAAAATCGCCGCCACGATGCAGGCGACGAGGCTCCGTACGCCGCTGCAGGCCTCTTCGACGCCGACGGTGGCATGGGAGAGCGTGATGACATTGCCGTTCTGGATCGATGGCACGACGAGGAGGTTGAGCGCATGCAGCACCACCCCCGTCACCCACAGCTGCAACGAGCCGGTCAGTCGCGTGTAGGTGCCAGGCGGGATGGGCGCGCTCAGCGGCCACAGTGCGAGCGCGGCGAGCGCCGGCCAGTTGAACGGCACCGCACGCACGCGATCGCCGGCCAGTCCAAGCAGCGCGGCGAGCAGTAGCAGCGCCAGCGCCGCCGCGAGGATGAAGCCCACCAGGGCGTTCGACCAGTCGAGCGCCACGGCGTAAAGCCCGCCCGCCGCGAGCAGCACGAGGCCGGCGATGAGCGCCAGTGCGCACGCGCACGCGCTCCGAGCCGACGTCGGCAACCAGCGCCATGGTCCACGCGCGCGCGCCTCGTGCAGCAGCACGACAAACAGCACCGGCGTGAAGATGGCGTGCGAGAGGTCAGGATTGCCACGCCACTCGCTCCAAAATAACGTATAAAATGCCGCCGCCAGCAGCCCGGCCAACACGAGAGTGGCGGTCGCCGCCACGTCCGGGCGCCCCGGTGGCAGGGCGACAGGGGAAAGCGGGGCGGTGGCAGGGATGGACATGACGCGGTGGCAGCAGGACGTTGCAGGCGGCAGCCAAACGCAGGTGGCGCACAGGCGCAAGGACACGCTGAATCCGATCGTCCGGCTAGCGGCCGCCGCCCCTTACGACGACGCGCTCGTGTAACGCCGCAACCCGCGATGGAAAACGAACACCGCGACCGCAAACCAACCCGCCGCGACCGCTACCAGCCAGAGTGCCCAGCCGCGGTCAAACCCGTGCAGCAGTAGATTTGCCGGGGCGTTGCTCACCACCACCGCCGGCAACGCCCAGACCAAGAGCACCTTAGTCACAGCCCCAAAAGCCTGCTTCGGCAGCCGTGAAAATTCCGTGAGAGTGAAATAACCCCCTTCCACGCCCTGCGCGCTCGTCAGCCAGAACACCGCTGAAACCGAGATAATGAGGATGCTGTAATGAATCACCACGCCGCAAAGCACCATCAGGCCATACAACCCGATTTGGGCCGCGTCGGGATGCAAGCCAAGCTGCCGTACGGAATATATCACCACCGCCAGCGCGAGGAGCGAATTGATGAAGCTGTCTGGGTCAATTTTCCGCGTGGTCGCCATGAACATGACGTTCCCAGGCTGTGCGAGAAAGAAGTCGAAATGCCCGCTGCGGACGTTGCGCCCCATCTCAAAGACGCTGCTCCAGAAAAATCCCATGAGCAGCCGTTGGATCAGCAGCGAGGTGCCGACGAGCAGCAGCATCTGATATTTGCTCCAGCCAGCGACTGAGCCGGTGTGCTGGTAGATGATGGAGATCGTCAGGACATTGACCGACATCCAGAACAGCTCGACCAGCGACCAAACAATAAAATCCCCACGAAACATCAGCGTCCGCGTGATGGAGTAGCGGACGCAGGCAAGCCAAAGGCGCAAGTAATACATTGGGCGAAAATCAACCGTCGGTGATGCGCGCTTCGTCGGGCATAGTTACAAGGACGAGTGTCTTTGCAAGCCATGTGATCAAACGATCACATGGCTCGGCAACGGGAGAAATGGCGACCCATCGGGCATCACCTCACACCGCCGTCCCGCCCGGCACGATGGCGCCCTTGCGGACGATGAGCACGCCGTCGCGAATGATGATGCCATGCGCATAGGTGCCGTCGGGCTTGCCGGCGGGCGAGAGACGCACGCGGTCACCGAGGCGCGCATTCTTGTCGATGATCGTGTGCTCGATGTGGCAGTTGCGGCCTACTCCGAGGCTGGGCAGACCTTGCGCGGCATTGGCGCGCTGCTGCTCCTCCAGCTCGTAGTCGTCGGCCCCCATCATCACCACGTTCTCGAGCAGTGAGCCCTCGCCGATGAAAGAGCGAACGCCGAGCACGCAACGCCGGAGCGACGAGCTGGTGATGATCGAACCGTCGCCGATGACGACATGGTCAATGGCGCATTGGTTCAGCTTCGAGGCGGGCAAATAGCGGTCCTGCGTGAAGACCGGCGCGCCGGGATCGTAAAAATTGAACGGCGGGAGCGGGTCGGCGAGGGCGAGGTTGGTCTCGAAAAACGCACGCACGGTGCCGATGTCCTCCCAGTAGCCCTCGAAGATATGGGCGTGCAATTTCTTTTTGCCGAGCAATCCGGGGATGATTTCCTTGCCAAAATCGGTTTCTGCGCCCGCCAACGCTTCGGCCAGCACGGCACGGTTGAAAACATAGATTCCCATGGAGGCGAGGCAGTGCTGCTCATCGTGGGAGCCGTGCAACCGCGCCTCCAGCGCGGGGCCCAGGGTAAGGCTCCGGATGACGTCGGGATCCTTGGGTTTCTCGGCAAAGCGGGCGATGGACAGGTCGTCGTTGACCTGCATCAGCCCGAGGCCCTCAACCTTCGACACCGGAAAGGGAATTGCGGCGATCGTCGCATCGGCCCCGCTCGCGGCATGCTCGGCGATGATTTTCCGAAAATCCATCCGGTAGAGCTGGTCGCCGGAGAGGATGAGCACGTAGTCGTGGGGAAAAGTGCGGAAATGCTGAAGATTGCGCCGCACCGCGTCGGCGGTGCCCTGATACCAGTCGCTGGTCATCTCGGTCTGCTCGGCGGAGAGGATTTCCACAAACCCGCCACCGAACTGGTCAAAGTGGTAGGCGTTCTGGATGTGTCGGTGCAGTGAGGCGGTATGAAACTGCGTGAGCACGAAGATGCGGTTAATCTCGGAGTTGATGCAGTTGCTCACCGGGATGTCGAGGAGGCGGTATTTGCCCGCGAGTGGCACCGCTGGTTTGCAGCGCTCCGCAGTGAGCGGATACAGGCGCGTGCCGCGCCCGCCCCCCATCACCACCGCTAGGACTTGTTTTTGGATGCTCATGGAAAAAGAAGGAAAAGAAAAGTTTCGCCCGGTCTATTGCCTTGCGCCACGTTTGGGGCGGCGCGTAAATTCGCCAGCCTAAAGCAACGTTCTCCATCCGCTCCCAAATTTATGTGTGGCATCGTCGGTTACGTCGGCCGCCAGAAGGCCGTCACCATCCTGCTCGAGGGCCTCAAGCGCCTCGAATATCGTGGTTATGACTCCGCCGGCCTCGCCATCTTGCAGGACGGGCGCATCGAGTGCGCGAAGAAAACGGGCCGCGTGGGCAACCTCGTCAAGGAGGCCAAGCAACACCGCTTCAGCGGCACGACCGGCATCAGCCACACCCGCTGGGCGACGCACGGCGGGGTGACCGACGCCAACGCCCACCCGCATGTGAGCAGCGATGGCAAGTTTGCCCTCGTCCACAATGGGGTCATTGAGAACTACGCCTCGATCAAAAAATTTCTGCTCGTTCAGGGCTACACGTTTCTCTCCGAGACCGACACCGAGGTGCTCTGCAACCTCATCGCTTACCACTACGCCAAGGAACCCGCCGCCTCGGCCGACGGCAGCCGTTTCCTCGAAAGCGTTCGCAAGTCGCTCCGCCATGTCGAGGGCACCTATGGCATCGCCGTCATCGGGGTCGAGGCTCCCGGTGAAATCATCGCCGCGCGCAAGGGCTCGCCGCTCATCCTCGGTGTCGGTGACAATGAGTTCATCGTCGCCTCCGACGTGGCCGCGCTTATCAGCCACACCCAGAATGTAGTCTATCTGAAGGACGGCGAGGTCGTCCGCCTCACCCAGAAGGAATTTTCCATCTCCACGCTCGATGAGGAGGACGTTTCGCCAGTCGTGGACCGGGTTACCTGGGACATCGAGGCCGCCGACAAGGGCGCTTATGCTCACTTCATGGAAAAGGAGATTTTCGAGCAGCCCGCCGCACTCGAGAACACCATGCGCGGCCGCTTCTCCGAAGATGGCAGCACCGCGAAATTCGGCGGCCTCAACCTCGGACCGGTCGAGTTCCGCCAGATTGACCGCTTCGTCTTCCTCGGCTGCGGCACCGCGTGGCACGCCTGCCTGGTCGCCGAGCACCTGCTGGAGCGCTTCGCCCGAGTGCCGGTCGAAACCGACTACGCCTCGGAATTTCGCTACCGTAATGCCCCGCTCGCCGGCAACCCGCTCTTCTTTGTGTTCAGCCAGTCGGGCGAGACCATCGACACGCTTGGCGCGCTCCGCGAGGCCAAGCGCAAGGGCTACAAGGTGCTCGCAGTCAACAATACTGTCGGCTCGACCATCGCGCGCGAGGCCGACGGCGGCATCTACCAGCACGTCGGCCCGGAGATCGGGGTCGCCTCAACCAAGGCTTTCACCTCCCAGCTCCTCATCGGCGCCATGCTCGCGCTCCACGTCGCCCGAATGCGCGACCTCAGCTTTGCCGACGGCGTCGAATACGTGAACGCCCTCAAGGGCGCGCCCGACTTGGTGCGCCGCGCGCTGGAACAGGCCCCGCGCATCAAGGAAATCGCCCAGCGCTACGCGCCCCATGCCGATTTCCTTTTCCTCGGCCGTCTCTCGCTCTTCCCCATCGCGCTCGAAGGCGCGCTCAAACTGAAGGAAATTTCCTACATCCACGCCGAAGGCTACCCCGCCGCCGAGATGAAACACGGTCCCATCGCGCTCATCAGCGAGAAATGTCCGACCGTCTTCTTCGCGCCCAATAGCGAGATTTTTAACAAACTCGTCTCCTCCATCCAGGAGATCAAGGCACGCAATGGTAAAACCATCGTCATCACGACCGAGGGCGCCGAGCTGCCGCCCGGCATTGCGGACGACATCATTCTCATCCCCGACTGCCACGAGGCGGTGCTGCCCATCGTGGCGACTATTCCCGTGCAACTCCTCAGCTACTACATCGCCTGTGTCCGTGGTTGCGACGTGGACAAGCCCCGCAATCTCGCGAAATCGGTGACCGTGGAGTGAATTTTTGGCACTCGCCAACGCCAATGATGGCTCCCAGCGTTGCCCGCCACCATGCCCAGCCTTCCCCCAATTTTTGCCAGACTTGCCGCCCGGCTGGCGTGGGCGTTCCGGGCATGAGTGAGCCGGCCAACCTGTCTCCCGTCCCATCAGCCCGGCGTGAATGGCGGCTGGTGCTCGGTGCAGCACTGGCGGCGGCGGCGCTGTCCACGTTTTTCTTTGCCCCACGCTTCATCGTCTGGCGGGCGTTTGGGGTGCCGGCGCTCGGCGGCAACATCGAAATCTTCCGCTCCCCCTGGTCGCTGGCGCAGGTCGCACATCCTTTCGACAAGATCGAAAACGCCTCCAACATCGTCATCCAGTGGCGCCTGCTGTTTCCGCTGCTGGCGCATTATCTGCATCTGCCGCTGCCGGTGTTGCTGGCGTTGCCGTGGATCGGCTGCCTGCTGGCGCTCGTGATGATGGCCCACCTGTTGTGGACCTACACTGGAGATACCGGACTGGTCTGGATGGGCACGATGCTCGCGGCGACCTGCTCATGGTATCTCGTGGGCACTGGCTGGGTGCTGTACTTTGACGGCTGGCTGATGATGACCCTGCTGCTGGCCACCTTTGGCCGGTCCGGCTGGCACTTACTGCTAACGGCGTTTCTGGCCCCGTGGATTGATGAACGCTTCGTCCTGACCGTGCCGCTCTGTCTGGCCGTGCGCTGGGCGGTCCTGTCCCCGCGCGGAGACTACCCGTTCCGCAACTTGGTGCGCGACACAGGGCTGCTGGCTGCAGGACTGGCTCCCTATCTGGGCATCCGCCTGTGGGCCCTGAAGGCGCACGTGTGGCAGCCGGAACATGGGTTTTTCGAAAGCTTCTTCACCAACGGCATGGGGTTCAACAGCCCTTACTCGCTCACCCTGATCGGCCTATGGCATGGCCTGCGCGCGGCCTGGCTGCCCGTGCTGGTTTTTGCCGTGTGGTTCTGGCGGCGCCAAGGCGCGCGCCAAGGCCTGGCCCTGGTCATGGTGATGGTCGTCACCATGACGGTGCAGATGGGGCTGGCCGGAGATCTTAGCCGGTCTGCCAGTGTCATCCTGCCGGCCATGCTGGCCGGAGTGATGGCGGCACCCGACTGGCCGGCCGCATGGGGGCGCCGTCTGCTCATGGGGGTCTGCGCCCTGAATTATCTTCTGCCCACGATTCATCTGATCACCTCCACTCCTGTTTCGAAGATTCCCATTTATTACCTGCACACGGAACTCGGCCAGCTGCGGCAGCCGCCCGACCAATTCAACCCGCAGTTTTATAACCTGCTCGGGCAACAGGCGATGCAGGTCCAGAAAGTCCAGGAGGCGTTCAACCATTTCTCCACCGCCATCGGGCTAGATCCCCGCTACGCGGACGCGCTGATCAACCGCGGCGTGCTGCTCTACAAAAGCAACCACAAGACGGAGGCATTGGAGGATTTCAGCCGGGCCATCGAAGCCGAACCCCGCTCCATCAAAGGCTGGCTCAACCGCGGTCTGGCCCGGCAGGACATGGGTGACCGGGCCGGGGCGACTGCGGACTTGCAGGCCGCGATGGCGGCGGCCGATCAGGCGGTCGAGCGCGAACCCAAGTCTCTGGAGGTCTGGATGGGACGCAGCCAGCTGCGGGAACAGTTGGGCAACCCTGCTGGCGCAGCGGCGGATTTGGAAAAAGTCATCGAGCTCGCGCCACCCGACTGGACCAGCCTCGGTGACATCCGACTAAAGATCTCAACGCTCAAAGCCGCCGCAACCAAATCCGGTCCATAATGTTTCATGGCCGGGTGTCGTGCCTCGGGGCCTGTTCCGGGCCGGCCTCACCCGCAGATGGCTGACCAGATCCTTTCCGATAATCACCCCGGCTGAAATATTTCTCAAACCAGACGTAGGCACAGATAAAAAGATACCGGCTACCCATTTCCTGGATTTTGAGCTTGGCGGTTCCGTGGGTGCGATTTTGCCATGAAATCGGAGTAACGGTCCAAGTGTAACCGCGCACGATGGCTTTCAGGGGCAGCTCGACCGTCAGGTTAAAATGGGGCGAGAGAAAAGGTCGGCACCCATCAATCGCAGTGCGGCGATAGGCCTTGAAGGCGTTGGTGGTGTCGTTGAGGGAGATGGCGAACAGCATCCGGATGAAAAAATTGGCGAACCGGTTGACGAAAAGCTTGAGCTTGGGATAGTCCACGACCCGACCGCCGCGGATGAACCGGCTGCCAAAGACGCAGTCCCAGCCCTGCTCATGGAGCAGCTGCCAATACTTGATGGCGTCGGCCGGGGCATCCGAAGCGTCGGCCATCATGATGACCACCGCATCACCCCGGCTCCTGTTCAATCCGCAGATGACGGCTCGGCCAAAGCCATGCGGACCGGCATTCTTCACCGGCACCAAGGTGGGGACATCACGCTGCCGAAGCTCCTGCAACACCTCCCAAGTGCGGTCTTGGGAGCCATCGTCAACCACCACGATCTCGTGGGGCACCTGGGCGCGCACCATGGCCTCGTAAATGTCACGCACCGTATGCGGGAGCGACTCCTCCTCGTTGTGCGCCGGAACGATCACGCTGTAGAGGGACAGCGGCGCCTGGTTTCGGCTGGCGGCAGCAGGGGGCGTAGTCATGGCTTCATCCGCTCAGGGCTTGCGCGCCACCAAGAGAAATTGGCGGCCTTTGATCCACCAGAGCCAGGGCAGCGCGAGGTAAAGCCGGAGGAAGAGCATCGGATACCGGGGAGCTTTGGTCATCGTGAAAGGCAGGAAGCGCGGGGTGATGACCTCGATGCGGTAGCCCTCTACTTCCAAGGCCTCGCCCAGGGAAGTCTCGGTCAAGCATACATGGTGATCGTAGAAGTCCCAATACTCCCCATGCAGATACTTGAGGTTGGGGCCGACTGCGATGAGGCAGCCATTGGGTTTCAGGCAGCGCCAAGCCTGGCGTAATGTCCGGTTCAGGCTGTCCTTGTTGGGCAGGTGTTCGAAAAAATTGCTGGTAAAAACCACGTCGATGCTGTTGGCCAGCAGCGGCCAATCCATCGAGCAATCCTGTTGGAGAAACTCTACCTGGGCGGCCAGATGGCGGGGGACGTCGGGATTCAGGTCCATCGCCAGCTTCCGGCCGGCCGCGACGTTGTTGATGAACTCCCCGTACCCGCAGCCCAAGTCCAGGACCGTGGCGTCGGGTCGGACCCAGCGGTGGAAAAATTCTTGGGTCAGCACCTGCCAAACCCGGTTGCGATAGGCCATCGTACGGGCAAAGCGCCGGTGATATATCTTCGAGAGTTCGCTCGGGCTGTTGGTCATGGGAAGTTTCTCGTCGGGTCAAAGCGGCGCCGACCACTCCAACCAGCGGGGATGCGCAGCGGCATGCGTGGCGATTTCATCCAAGATGGCGGTGATCGGGGTTTGTGGCCGCCAGTTCCACAGCCGGCCGGCCTTCGCGTGATCCAGCACCAGCCAAGGAAGGTCAAAGGGCCGGCTGGCCCCATCGGACGCGACCGAGTGTGGCCCCAGACGGGCGGCACACCACTCGCTGAGCTGCCGGAGCGACATCGCGCTGGCCGTACCGCCGGAAAAATTGGCCACGCGGTCGGTGGCGGCCAAGCGCGGCGCCGCGAATTGTTGTTCCATCACGCCCACCAAATCGCGCGGGTGCAGGCAGTCGCGCACCTGATGGCCCTGGCCGCCAAAGCCAAGATACTTAAGCGGGCGCCGGTGCAGCCACGAGTTGATCCAATAGGCGAAAATGCCCTGGTCCGGCCGGCCAAACTGGCCCGCGCCCGCGAGCACGCCGCAACGGTTGATAAACACCGGGAAACCAAACGACTCGCCATATTCAAGCGCCAGCGCCTCGCTGGCGAGCTTGGTCGAACCATAAAGGGAAACGGGCGCGGTGGTGGGGAAATTTTCGGCCACCCCGTTCGCGCCGATCCCCGCCTCTAGCTGCTCAATACCGGCCACCGGGCGGAACGCCGCATTTTTAACTTCAACCGCCAGCTGGCTCAAGGCCGCGATGGAATAAACGCGGCTGGTCGAGAGCAGGATGACCCCGGCGCGGTGGGCTTTGCAAAATTCGAGCAGATTGACCGTCCCGCCAAGGTTGTGCTCGACGAGCTGGCGGGAGCTGGTCCGGCCGTCCACGCCCGCAAGCACACTGGGGTTCGCGGCGGCGTCGATAACCCAGTCGCAGGCCGGCAAGGCCTCAAGATCGCTGGCCGCACGCAGGTCGGCATGAAACAGCCGCACGCCGATTTTTTTCAACGAATCACGGTTAGACTCGCTGCCAGGGCGGATAAAATTGTCCAAGCCGGCCAGCTCATGGCCCCGTTGCGCAAGCTCGCGGGCGAGTACGCTGCCGACAAATCCACAGACTCCAGTCACAAGGATTTTCATGGTGCGGAAGGGTCCATGCCGGACACACGCGGGATGCCATGCGGATGGTTGAGGACGAGGAAAGGGTGGAGCATGACGGAAGGAAGGCGTGGGCCGCTGTACGTGATCGGGTTGAGTGTGCGGGCGGGAGCCTCTGAATGTTCAAATCGCCCGGGTTGCAAGTTTCATTTACTCAAGCCAGCTGCGCCGCAATGTCCGTCCGCAGCCGTTCGATAAACGCGAGCGTGAACGTCGTCACATCAGGCGCGGCAGCGGACACGAGCGGCGTCAGATCCATCGCCCATGTGATGCCGGCCACACGGTCGGTGATATGCGCCGTGTGGAAGGTGGCGTTGGCCGCACGCCGGCCAAGGGTGGCGAGATCGTAGCGCTTGCCCCCGGCGAGCTGCGAGTCGAACACCCGCAGCAACGCCGCCGCCAACTCGGGTCGCCGACCGCTGTCGAGCGCAACCTTGTCAGCATCGGACAGCCAGTCGAGGTCGCGCCAGACCTCACAGCCGAACACGCGGCGCGGCCGCCGCGTCGCTGGCAGCGCCCGAAGCGCCTCAAGGCAGCGCAGGAAAACCGCAACATGCGTGGCGTGTTTGTCCGCCGGGTTGTGCAGATAGACAACCTCGGGGGTGCACGCGGCAAAAACTTTATCGAGATCCGCGCGCACGCCGGGATGGCCGGGCGTTTTCACGTCGGCGCTGGGGTGAGCGAGCTGAAGCTGGACCGCATAGCCGCCAAGCGTGGCGGCGCGGCGCTGCTCCTCGCGGCGCACGACGCGCATCTGCGCGTCGGTGTGGTCGGCGTAGCGGCCGGAGCGGGGAGCGCCGGCGCCATCGGTCACGACCACGCCGCCAAACGAGTGGCGCGCCGGAGCATCGAGACAGTCGCAGATGCCCGTGTGGGCCATGATCTCGATGTCGTCTTGGTGGGCCGCGACACAGAGATGGGTGACGCGGGCGAGCGCAGCGGCGGGCTCGCCGCCGGCAGGCACAAAGACATCAGCGTCGGAACGGGAGAAATGCATGGGAGGCGCCACGGATGAATGTTTCTGATTTAGGATCGCCGATGCACACCAATATCATCTCAAAAAACTCTGCCGCCAGATCGGTTGGTGTCCATGGATGGTTAAAAATGCCTGATGGCAGCCGTTAGAACAGTTTCGCCGGATACTCACCGCTGGTGTGCAACGCAGCGAGGTCGACTTGCACCCGGGGCTTGTCCTCGCGGTAGGTCACACCGAACCACCGGGCGGTCGTCGGCAGCACGCGCACCTCGGCGGCGCCGGTGGTGATTTGCTGCGAGACGGCTTCGGGGAGGTAGAATTCTGACTTGGATTCGCCGCCTTGGACTTTGAGAAACTCCGTCAACTGCCGCTCCAGCGCAGGGAAGATTTCCGGGGTGAAGGCCCAGCAGTTCATCGAAACGGTTTCGTCCCCCGTGAACTCGCAGCCCGGCCCCACGTTATCGTGCCGGAGGTTGGTGTGTTCGATCACGTGCGTAAGTCGACCGGCCGGGCTGACGGCGCACACGCCGCGGGCGACCGTACCGTGCTCGGAAAGGGTGTTGACCAGGCGGTAGCCAACCATCGCGTAGTTAGGCGTTGGGAGCTTGGAGGTTGGGGGTTTGGTCAAAAACCATGCAAGCTGTGTGAAGGCATCGCGGCCAAAAAAGTCGTCCGCCCCGATGACCGCGAAAGGGCTGCTGATGGCGGGGCGGGCACACCAGACCGCATGGCCGGTACCCCATGGTTTTTCGCGCCCGGGCGGGACTCCCACGCCGGGCGGCAGGAGCGCGGTAGATTGGAAAACGAAATCCACCGGCACTCGCCCTGCATAGCGGGTGGCGACGCGGGCACGAAACTCGGCGGCAAACTCTTCCCGGATGACAAATCCCACCCGCCCGAAGCCGGCGCGGAGTGCGTCGAACACGGCATAGTCGAGCAGGATCTCACCCGCCGGTCCGACGGGGTCGAGCTGCTTAAGCCCGCCATAGCGGGAGCCAAGGCCGGCGGCGAGAACGAGAAGCGTGGGCGCAGACATGGACGGATGGAGTAGAGCAAAGGCAGGGAAGGGCCAAGGCGCAAAGTTCGCCCATCAGTCCATGGCCTTGCGGCTCGCTGCGGGTTCGTCCGAATGGATTGGAAGAAATATGGGCCGGCACACTGTCATCCGAACCCGCTTCGACAAGCGAATGGTGCGGTCAGTCCACCCGGATCTCCGTGTGGGCAGCCAGATAGTTTTCGAGCCGACGGGTCAGTGCCTCGGCCTGGGCGGCGGAAGATTTTTCGGCGGCGAGCTCGGCGAGAGGTGTGCGCAGCAGATGCTCGGCCTCGGCCCGTAGGTCGGCAGACAGCGACGGCAGCCATTGCTGCCGAAGGGGGTGGCCTTCGTCCCGGGCGAAACGCCAAAGGCTCTTGAAATATACCGGTGCGGGCGAGGCGTCGGCGGCGAAGGCCGCGAACGCCTCGCGCAGCAACGCGGCCACGCGCGGGCGGCTCTCGGCAGCAACCGGGTTGCGCGTGACGAGCGTAGCCAGCGCGCTGGCGTGGCGCAAGGTTTCGTAGTCGCGGCCAATGCCTTTCAGTCGCACGAGCAGCCGGGCCTCGTGCACAAACCACGGGCCGCCAGTTGCGGAGGTCTCTAACCTCAGCGAGGCTTCGTCGAACAGGTCAAGCGAGAGGTGCCTGGGCGACGGTTTTTTTGGCACGCGCTGGAGCACGGTGAGGACGCCGTGCGTCGCACAAAAAACCGTGAGCGTCTGGAACGACTCCGCCGGCAGCCGACGCGCAAGGACGAGGGCGTCGGTCTGGAGCATGGGGCCGGGCATGGCGGGCGGGTTGAATTGGCGGTATGCGTCTGAGGAATGATTAAGCCGGACTATGCGGCAGATGGCGACGAAAAGACTGTGCGCAGTTTTGCGCACTTGGCCATAAACTCTACGGCGCGGACGCGGACGATTTTTGGTCGGCCGGCCACGGCGGGACGATGGCCCCGCCGGAAATGATCATCTTCATGCCGTCGGCCACATTCATCTCCAGCTCGACCACTGCGCGACGCGGCACCAGCACCAGAAAGCCGCTGGTCGGGTTGGGCGTGGTGGGCACAAACACCGCCCAAACCTCGCCACCGAGGGCTGCCTGTGCCTCGCCGGGAGACTCGTTCGTGAGAAACCCCAAAGTCCACACCCCCGCGCGTGGAAATTCCACCAATACGACCTTCGAGTAGGAGCTCCGCCCCTGCCGGCCAAAAGTGGCGACGATCTGTTTGACCGTGTTGTAAACCGCGCTCACGCCGGGGATCTCCCGGATGAACCGGTCGCCGACGCCAAGAAGATATTTGCCCAACACGTAGCGCGAGAGCCAGCCGAGCAGAGCGATAAGCCCCACCATGACCACCGTGGCGAGCGCATCCCACAGCAGGCCGACTCCAGGCTGTTCGCGCACTGAGTCCGGCAGCACGCTGCCGAAAAAACTGATGATCCTCAGAAACGCCCAGATCGTGACCGCAAGCGGCGCGAGCAATAGCAGCCCGGAAATAAAGGCCCGGCGAAAAGCGGCAGAACGAGAAGGCTGGTCAGGCATCAGGCGGAACCATAGCGTCTGGCGTGCCACGGCAAAGCAAATTGCGGACAGAAATTCCCCATGTTTCTAGCTCGCCTCGTCGTCCGCAAATTGACTTGCAGGACTCCTGCACACGCTATGGTAGGAGCAAACGGCATCCGTGCCGCTGAAGTACCCTCGCCCCTGCGGCAGTACCCTAGATCGTTGTGGCCCGAATTGGGTGCGCTATGGTGTTCGAAATCTCATATCCCGCCTTGGTTTGTCCGTGCCAAGCGCGGCAATCCATGGTTAGAGATTTTTCCACGAAATCAAAATCCATGACCCGCCCCGTCCGTCCCTTTTCACGGCTGATCGCGTTTGCGCTGGTGTGCGCCGGGCTGTTTGGCGTCACCAGTTGCCGCACGCCCAACAGCCCCGCGCCGGGCGAGCCGGCCCAACCGGCGGTGCCGACACTGCCATCCAGCCCGGCCGTGCCGCCGGCGCAAGCCACGGTGTTTCCTGTCATGCTCGGCATTGATGTGCTGGAAGCGAAAGGCTTCGACACCGTCATAGGCAAGCGCATCGGCCTGCTCACCCACGCTGCCGGCGTGAACCGGCGTGGCGAGAGCACCGTGGATGTGCTCGCCCGCGCGCCCGGCGTGCGACTCGTCGCGCTGTTCGCGCCCGAGCACGGCATCCGCGGCGACGTGAAGGCCGGGGCCGAGGTGCGTGACACCACCGACCCGCGCACGCGGCTTCCGGTCTATTCGTTCTATGGCAATAACCTCGCGCGCGCCAAGGAGCGCCTCACAGGCCTCGACGCGCTGGTGATCGATTTGCAAGACATCGGCGTGCGCTCTTACACGTTCAACGTGTCCATGCGCGATGCGCTGGAGGCATGCTTCGAGCGCGGGGTGGAGGTCATCATCCTCGACCGGCCCAATCCGCTCGGTGGCCTCAAGGTAGACGGCCCGCTGCTCGACCGCGAGTGGTTCAGCGGCGTCGGCGCGTTTCGCATCCCTTACGTCCATGGCCTGACC